>NZ_JBVIPA010000009.1:140263-244625 GCF_055578365.1 Streptomyces sp. NPDC033131 | reverse complement strand
CAGACCCCAAGCCGTTCATCTGGACCAAGACCGCCGAAGAGATCCTCGATTCCCTCGCCCGCTTCTGCCGACGGATCTCTGGCGCAGGACACTAGGGCCTGCCCGGCGGATCATGCCGCAGACGCAGACGCAGACGCAGACGCAGACGCAGACGCAGACGCAGACGCAGACGCAGACGCAGACGCAGGGCTCGGCACGCCCCCGCTCACCTGCGTGGACGAGGCGCCGCCGCTGTCCTGCGACGTGATCCGCCGGACAGGCCCTGGCCGCAGCCCGGGTCAGCCGGCACGCTCCGCCTCGCCGCGCTCCACGCAGAACTCGTTGCCCTCGGGGTCGGCGAGGACCACCCAGCCCGTGCCGTCCGCGTTCCGGCGGTCGTCGACCAGCGTGGCCCCGACGGCGAGGAGGCGCTCGACCTCCTCGTCGCGGGTACGGTCCTGCGGCTGGAGGTCGAGATGCACCCGGTTCTTGACCGCCTTGGGCTCCGGGACGGTGACGAACAGCAGTCCCGCGGCCTCGATCAGCGCATCCTCGTCCCCCGGCTTGTCGTCCTCGTGCACGGGCCGGCCGAGGACCTGGGACCAGAAGGTGGCGAGGCGGTAGGCATCGGCGGAGTCGATCGTCACATGGCGAACGGTGGAGGTCATGACAGCGATTCCGATCTACTCGCCGAGCCCGCGCAGCAACTCGGGCAGCGCCGTACCGATCGGCTCCCGGATCACCTCGTCGGCCCGCTCGTCGTACGGCGTCGGCTCCGCGTTCACGATGATCAGCCGCGCCCCGTGGTCGGCGGCGACACCCGCGAGCCCCGCCGCGGGCTGCACCTGCAGGCTGGACCCGACCGCGACGAAGACCTGACACGCCTTGGTGACGGCCACCGCCTCACCCAGCACGACCGGGTCGAGCCGCTCGCCGAACATCACCGTCGCCGACTTCAGGATCCCGCCGCACTTCCGACACGGCGGATCCTCCTCACCGGCCTCGACCCGCTCCAGCGCGTCCTCCATCGGCCCCCGGGCATGGCATTTCGTGCACACCACGCTCCGCGCGGTGCCGTGCAGCACCAGCACCTTGCGGGCCGGCATCCCCGCGAGCTGGTGCAGCCCGTCCACGTTCTGCGTGATCACCCGCACCGGCACCCCGGACCGCTCCAGGTCGGTCACGGCCCGGTGCGCGGGGTTCGGCTCGGCCTTCAGCGTCCGGTTCTCGCGCCGCATCCGCCAGGACCGGCGCCGGATCTCCGGGTCGCCCATGTAGTACTCGTACGTCACGAGCTTCTCGGCCTCGGGATCCCGCCGCCACAGCCCGTTGGGCCCGCGGTAGTCCGGGATGCCGGAGTCGGTCGAGATGCCGGCGCCGCTGAGGACGGCGACGAGGGGCTTGGCCATGTCACCGAGGGTAGGACGCCCGTGCGTTCGGAGGCGAACGGATATCCGGGCCAGGCCCGGGCAGCCGCCGGGGTCAGCCCACCCGGTGCCCGTTCTCCAGCTCCGCCGTCCCCGACCCGTCCCGCAGGACGTCCAGCGCGGTCAGGACGCGGTGGCCCAGGGAGCCGGGCAGGTGCTCGGAGAGTTCCTCGCGCGGGACCATCCGCCAGGACAGCAGTTCCTCCTCCTGGAGGCGGATGGCCTTGAAGTCGTCCTCGCCGAGGACCCCGCCGTCATAGAGGTACGCCACCAACGGCGGGCGGGCGGTGCCGTGCACCCAGTCCACCGCGAGCAGCCGGCCGAGGTCACGGTCCAGGCCGATCTCCTCGAACGTCTCCCGGCGTGCGCCCTGCCGCGGTGTCTCGCCCTCGTCGGACTCGATGGTGCCGCCCGGAAGCGCCCAGCCCTCCCGGTAGTTGGGTTCCACGAGCAGCACCCGGCCCTCGGCGTCGCGGAAGAGGGCCGCGGCGCCGGCGAGGACACGGGGGAGACCCGCGATGTACGTGGCGAAGTCTTCACTGGTGGTCATCAAGGAAGGGTAACCAGGCTTCGCAACCCCGCCTCCGGCTCACTGCCCGGCTCGTCGCACGGACGGACGAGGCGGCTGGGGCTCCGCCACCTGTGCAAGCCGCAGTGTCCGCTCCGCCAGCTCGGTGATCCGCACCCCGTCGAAGCCGAACACCGCGCTGCGCACCGTGTCCTCCAGCGGGTCCTTCCACTGGGACGGGATGGCGTCCGCACCGGTCAGTACGCCGGCCACCGAGCCCGCGGTCGCGCCGTTGGAGTCGGTGTCCAGGCCGCCGCGGACGGTGAGTGTGATGGTGCGGGTGAAGTCGCCGTCACCGTACAGGAGCCCGGCGGTGAGGACGGCGGCGTTCGGGACGGTGTGGATCCAGCCGAGCCCGGCGGTCTCCTCGGCCACCGTGGCGAGCGTGTCCTCCCAGGTCATCCGCGTGTCGTGGAGCGAGACGACCCGCCGTACGGTACGGGCGAGGCGGCTGCCGGCCGGGATGACGGCCAGCGCCTCGTCCACGGCCCGGCGCACCGTGCCGGCGGTGAACGCCGCCGAGACGAGCGCCGCCGCCCACATCGCGCCGTACACCCCGTTGCCGGAGTGGGACAGTGCCGCGTCCCGGCGGGCGAGCAGGGCGGCGCGGCGCGGGTCGCCGGGGCGGGTCCAGCCGTAGATGTCGGCGCGGATGAGGGCCCCGATCCACTCCTGGTAGGGATTGTCGTACGTCGCCGTCAGCGGCGGTCTCAGCCCGCCTGTGAGGTTGCGGTACGCGGCCCGCTCCGCCGTGAACGTCTGCAGATAGGGCAGCCGCAGCAGCCACAGGTCGCCCACCTGTTCCGTGCTGAAGGAGAAGCCGTGGGTCTCCAGGAGGTCCAGGCCGAGAATGGCGTAGTCGACGTCGTCGTCGCGGCAGCTGCCGTGGATCCGGCCGCGGACGCACTGGCGCCACTCGGGGCGCAGCTCGAAGCCGTCGCTCTCGCTGATGGGCTCGGGCAGGTAGTCGGTGAGCGGCAGCGCGGCGGCCTGCCGCAGATAGCGGTCGATCCGGTCCCGCGTCCACAGGTCGCCCTGCTCGACCGGCTTGCCGAGCATGTTGCCCGCGATCCGGCCCAGCCAGCCCCCGAGGATGCGGTCGGCGAGCTCGTGCTCGGTGCCCACAGGGGTCATAGTTCCGGTTTACCCAATTCCGGCGACGACCGCGCGGGGTTCGGCCGTCCCGCAGGGGTTCGCCGGGGAGTCGCGGAGGTTGCCCCGGGGGCCGGTTCGGGCATGACGGCACAGGTGTCCTGCGGTTAAGGTCACAGCGGCGCGACTGGCCTTGACGTACGTGGGGCCCGGAGAGCAAGGGGAGTACAACGTGGCGGACGCTGCGCGGAAGGGCACCCACAGGGTGCTCATCGCCGCAGACAAGTTCAAGGGCTCACTGACGGCCGTACAGGTCGCCGAGCGGGTGACGGCCGGGCTGCGCCGGGTCGTACCGGACCTCGAGGTGGAGTCGCTGCCCGTGGCGGACGGCGGTGACGGGACGGTGGACGCGGCGGTCGCGGCCGGGTTCGAGCGGCGTGAGGTACGGGTCGCCGGCCCCCTCGGGCACGGGGTGACCGCCGCGTTCGCGCTGCGCGACGGCACGGCGGTCGTGGAGATGGCGGAGGCGAGCGGGCTGCAGCGGCTGCCCGCGGGCGTCTTCGCACCGCTCTCGGCGTCCACGTACGGCTCCGGAGAGCTGCTGCGGGCCGCGCTGGACGCGGGCGCACGGACGATCGTGTTCGGGGTCGGCGGCAGCGCCACCACGGACGGGGGCGCCGGAATGCTGTCCGCGCTGGGTGCCCGGTTCCTGGACGCGGAGGGGGAGCCGATCGCTCCGGGCGGCGGCGGTCTCGCCGGACTGGCCTCGGCCGACCTGTCGGAACTGGACCCGCGGCTCGCGTCCGTCGAGTTCGTCCTGGCGAGCGACGTCGACAACCCGCTGACCGGCCCGAAGGGCGCACCGGCGGTGTACGGCCCGCAGAAGGGCGCCTCGCCGGACGACGTGGAGGCGCTGGACGCGGCCCTGGCCCACTACGCCAAGGTGCTGGAGGAGACGGTCGGGGCGAAGGCCGCCGAGTACGCCGCCTCGCCGGGTGCCGGCGCTGCGGGCGGCATCGGATACGGCGCCCTGCTCGTCGGCGCCCGCTTCCGCGCCGGCATCGAGGTCATGCTCGACGTCCTGGGCTTCGCGTCCGCGCTGGAGAAGGCCACGCTGGTCATCACCGGCGAGGGCTCCCTCGACGAGCAGACACTCCACGGCAAGGCCCCGGCGGGGGTGGCGGCCGCGGCCCGCGCGGCCGGCAAGGAGGTCGTCGCGGTCTGCGGACGGCTCGCCCTGCCCCCGCAGGCACTGGGCCTCGCCGGCATCCGCCGGGCCTACCCGCTGACGGAGGCCGAGCCGGACGTGGCCATGTGCATCGCCGAGGCCGGCCCGATCCTGGAGCGCGTGGCGGAGGGGATCGCCCGGGACTTCCTGACCTGAGCGGCGACCTGAACGGCGCCATGAACGGCGCCATGAACGCGGAAGGGCCCCGAGCCGGTCGGCTCGGGGCCCTTCCCCTTGTCTGTCCTGCGACCGCTACGGCAGCTGTGCCGCGCGTGCCTCGCGCCGGTTGTCCCGGAAGCTGTTGACCCGGCGGGCCGTGGCGAACAGCGGAATCACCGCGCCCATGACCAGCTGGAGCGCACAGCCCATCTGGAGGAGCAGCTGGCCGCCCGGGGCATCGAACGCCCAGGCCGCCAGGAGACCCATCGACAGGACGATCCAGGAGAGCATCGCCACCGCGAGACGGCCCCGCGGCTTCGGGTACTCGACCCGGCTCACCATCAGCCAGGCCGTGCCCAGGATCGCGAGGAGCGTCGCCTCGAAGGGCAGTTCGAGGAGCACGATCGAGACCACCGTCAGTGCGCCGAACGGGGACGGCATGCCCTGGAAGGTGCCGTCCTTCACCGTCACGCACGAGAAGCGGGCAAGTCTCAGCACCACCGCCAGCAGCACCACGATCGCGCCGACCGCCGCCACCCGCTGGTGCGCGTCGTTCGCGACCATGCCGTACACCAGGACGAAGTACGCCGGTGCCAGGCCGAAGCTGATGAGGTCCGACAGGTTGTCCAGCTCGGCGCCCATGGGGGAGGAGCGCAGCCTGCGCGCCACCAGGCCGTCGAACAGGTCGAAGACCGCCGCGCACAGCATCAGGATGACCGCGGTGGCCGCGCTGTGGCGGGCCATGCCCGTCTCCTGGCTGCCGGTGAGGTGCGGGATCAGGATGCCGGTGGTGGTGAAGTACACCGCCATGAAGCCGCACGTGGCGTTGCCGAGGGTGAGGGTGTCCGCTATTGAGAGGCGGAGAGAGAGGGGCATCTCCTCCTCTTCGTCCACCTCGTCGGCCTCTGGCACCCAGCCCGTCTGCGTTTCCGGATCAATCACGGTCAATGCGAGTCACCCCAGCCACGGTCTTCTGTCCGACCTCGACCGCGACCTCCACGCCCTCGGGCAGGTAGATGTCGACGCGCGAGCCGAAGCGGATCAGACCGATCCGGTCGCCCTGCTCGACCTTGGTGCCCTGGGGCACGTAGGGGACGATGCGACGAGCGACCGCACCGGCGATCTGGATCATTTCGATGTCGCCGAGTTCGGTGTCGAAATGCCAGACTACGCGCTCGTTGTTCTCGCTCTCCTTGTTGAACGCCGGTACGAACCCACCCGGGATGTGCTCGACCGACGCCACCGTGCCGGACAGCGGCGCGCGGTTGACGTGGACGTTGAGCGGGCTCATGAAGATCGCGACGCGGGTGCGACCGTCCTTCCACGGCATGATGCTCTGCACCACGCCGTCGGCGGGCGAGATGACCCTGCCCTGGGCGATCTCGCGCTCGGGGTCGCGGAAGAACCACAGCATGCCCGCCGCGAGCGCGGTGGCGGGCACGGCGACGGCCTTGGCGGCGCCGGACTTGCGCGCGCGTACCAGGCTGAGGGCTGCGGTGGCGACGGTCGGCAGGAGCCACGGCGATGCTCCGCGCGCGAGGCGTACGCCTGCCAGGCTGTCGCGAGGTGCAGAGGTTTGGCTGTGGGGCATGGATGACCTTCGTAGCGGATGATGCCGCGCTGCGGGAGGGGGACGGCGGCTTACCGGGATCGTACCGGTCGCGGGCCACAACTGGGCAAGCCGGGAAGCCGAGTCCGCCGCTGAAGAGTGCTGACGGGGTGTGATCTTCTTCTCGAGGAAAACACCCCGAACGCGGACATCTATCCCTGGAGCCGATACTCTTCGAGCAGCCTGCGACCGATGATCATTTTCTGGATCTCGGCGGTACCTTCACCGATCAGCAGCATCGGAGCCTCACGGTAGAGGCGCTCGATCTCGTACTCCTTGGAGAAGCCGTAGCCGCCGTGGATCCGGAAGGCGTCCTCCACGACCTCCTTGCAGTACTCGGAGGCGAGGTACTTCGCCATCCCAGCCTCAAGGTCGTTTCGTTCTCCGGAATCCTTTTTGCGAGCCGCGTTCACCATCATCGCATGGGCGGCCTCGACCTTGGTAGCCATCTCCGCCAGCTTGAACTGGATGGCCTGGTGCTGGGCGATCGGCTTGCCGAAGGTGTGGCGCTGCTGGGCGTACGAGACGCCGAGCTCGAACGCACGCTGAGCGACGCCACAGCCACGCGCCGCCACGTTGACGCGGCCGACTTCCACGCCGTCCATCATGTGGTAAAAACCTCGGCCGGTGGCGCCCCCGAGCACCCGATCGGAGGAAAGCCGCAGGCCATCCATGATCATCTCGGTGGTGTCGACACCCTTGTAGCCCATCTTGTCGATCTTCCCGGGGATGGTGAGGCCGGGGCGGACCTCTCCGAAGCCGGGCTCCTTCTCGATCAGGAAGGTGGTCATCGACTTGTGGGGCGCGGTGCCCTCGGGGTGTCCTTCGTCACTTCGGACGAGGACGGCCACCAGACTTGACGTCCCACCGTTCGTCAGCCACATCTTCTGGCCGGTCAGGACGTACTCGTCGCCGTCCTTCACCGCCTTCGACGTGATCGCCGACACGTCCGAACCCAGGCCCGGCTCCGACATCGAGAACGCGCCCCGGATGTCGCCGGCCGCCATCCTCGGCAGGAAGTGGTCCTTCTGCTCCTGCGTGCCGTGCTGCTTGAGCATGTACGCCACGATGAAGTGGGTGTTGATGATGCCGGACACCGACATCCAGCCGCGGGCGATCTCCTCCACGCACAGCGCGTAGGTGAGGAGCGACTCGCCGAGGCCGCCGTACTCCTCGGGGATCATCAGGCCGAACAGGCCCAACTCCTTGAGGCCGTCGACGATCGCTTGCGGGTACTCGTCGCGGTGCTCCAGCCCGGTCGCGACCGGGATGATCTCCTTGTCCACGAAGTCGCGGACCGTGGACAGGATCTCCTGCTGGATGTCGGTCAGACCGGCGGTCTGGGCGAGTCGCGCCATGGCTACTTCTCCTGCTCCCTGAGCTCGGGCCGGCCGGGCTGCTCGCCGCCGCGCTCCTTGATGTACTGCTCGGTGGGCACCATCACCTTGCGGCGGAACACGCAGACCAGCGTGCCGTCCTGCTTGTAGCCCTTGGTCTCGACGTAGACGATGCCGCGGTCGTTCTTCGACTTGGACGGCCACTTGTCGAGCACGGTCGTCTGGCCGTAGACCGTGTCGCCGTGGAAGGTCGGCGCCACGTGCTTGAGCGACTCGACCTCCAGGTTGGCGATCGCCTTGCCGGAGATGTCCGGGACGGACATGCCGAGCAGCAGCGAGTAGATGTAGTTCCCGACGACGACGTTCTTGCCGAAGTCGGTCGTCTTCTCCGCATAGTTCGAGTCCATGTGGAGGGGGTGGTGGTTCATGGTGAGGAGACAGAACAGGTGGTCGTCGTACTCCGTGACTGTCTTTCCCGGCCAGTGCTTGTACGTCGCCCCGACCTCGAACTCCTCGTAGGTGCGTCCGAACTGCATGCCTACGCCTCCGGAATCTCGAACTTGCCGGTGCGCTGCATGCCGGCGGCGCGTCCCTTGCCGGAGACGACCAGCGCCATCTTGCGGCTGGCCTCGTCGATCATCTCGTCGCCGAGCATCGCCGAGCCCTTCTTGCCGCCCGCCTCGGACGTGTAGTACTCGTACGCGTCCAGAATCAGTTCGGCGTGGTCGTAGTCCTCCTGGGAGGGCGAGAAGATCTCGTTGGACGCCTCGACCTGACCCGGGTGCAGCACCCACTTGCCGTCGAAACCGAGGGCCGCGGCGCGCTGGGCGACCTCGCGGTAGCCCTCGACGTTGCGGATCTGCAGGTAGGGGCCGTCGATCGCCTGGAGGTTGTTGGCGCGGGCGGCCATGAGGATCTTCATCAGGATGTAGTGGTAGGCGTCCGCCGGGTAGCCGGGCGGCTGCTCGCCCACGACCAGCGACTTCATGTTGATCGACGCCATGAAGTCGGCCGGGCCGAAGATGATCGTCTCGACGCGCGGGGAGGCCTGCGCGATCTCGTTGACGTTGTTGAGGCCCTGGGCGTTCTCGATCTGCGCCTCGATGCCGATCTTGCCGACCTCGAAGCCCATGGTCTTCTCGATCTGCGTCAGCAGGAGGTCGAGGGCGACGACCTGCTGGGCGGTCTGGACCTTCGGCAGCATGATGCAGTCGAGGTTCGGGCCGGCGCCCTCGACGACCGTGACGACGTCGCGGTACGTCCACTCGGTCGTCCAGTCGTTGACCCGCACGACCCTGGTCTTGCCCGTCCAGTCGCCCTCGTTGAGGAACTTGACGATGGTGTGCCGCGCCTCGGGCTTGGCGAGCGGCGCGCACGCGTCCTCCAGGTCGAGGAAGACCTGGTCCGCGGGGAGGCCCTGCGCCTTCTCCAGGAAGCGGGGGTTGCTTCCCGGGACCGCGAGACACGAGCGGCGGGGACGCAGACGGTTGACGGTCATGCGGGGACCTCCAGGGGGTCGAGCTTGTTCGCTTTCCGGATCTCGTCGACGATGCGGCCGATGATTCCCGTGATGTCGAAGTCCTTCGGGGTGAAGACCGCGGCCACTCCCGCGGCCCTGAGCTGTTCGGCGTCGTTGTTCGGGATGATGCCACCAGCGATCACCGGAATGTCTGTGGCACCGGCCACACGCAGCCGCTCCAGCACGTCCGGCACCAGCTGCGCGTGCGAGCCGGAGAGGATGGACAGGCCGACCGCGTGCACGTCCTCGGCGAGCGCCGCGTCCACGATCTGCTCGGGCGTGAGCCGGATGCCCTGGTAGACCACCTCGAAGCCGGCGTCCCGGGCCCGTACGGCGATCTGCTCGGCGCCGTTGGAGTGCCCGTCCAGGCCCGGCTTGCCGACCAGGAAGCGGAGCTTGCCGACACCGAGGTCGGCAGCCGTCAGGTCCACCTTGCGGCGGACCTGGGACATGGCCGAGCCCTCCGCCGCGGAGACGGCCACCGGCGCGGACGACACGCCCGTCGGCGCCCGGAACTCGCCGAACACCTCGCGCAGGGCCCCGGCCCACTCGCCGGTCGTGACCCCGGCGCGGGCGCACTCCAGGGTGGCCTCCATGAGGTTGGCGGTGCCCTTGGCGGCCTCCTTCAGCCGCTCCAGCGCCTTGCAGGGGCGCGGGTGGTTGAAAGGCGGCTGATAGCGCGTGTCGCGCCAGTTCTGGAGCGAGGCGACGACCCGGGCCTCGACGGCCGGATCGACCGTCTGGATGGCCGTGTCGAGGTCGGCCGTCAGCGGGTTCGGCTCGGTCGTCTCGAAGATGTTGACACCGATGATCTTCTCTTGGCCGGACTCGATGCGGGCCCGCCGCTCGGCGTGCGAGGCGACCAGCTGCGACTTGAGGTAGCCCGACTCGACGGCGGCCATCGCGCCGCCCATCTCCTGGATCCGCTCCATCTCCGCGAGCGACTCCTCGACCAGCTCGCCCACCTTGGCCTCGATCACCTTCGAGCCCTCGAAGATGTCGGCGTACTCCAGCAGGTCGCTCTCGTGGGCGAGCACCTGCTGCATGCGCAGCGACCACTGCTGGTCCCAGGGGCGGGGGAGCCCCAGCGCCTCGTTCCAGGCGGGCAGCTGCACGGCACGCGCGCGTGCGTCCTTGGAGAGGGTCACGGCCAGCATCTCGAGGACGATCCGCTGGACGTTGTTCTCCGGCTGCGCCTCGGTCAGGCCGAGGGAGTTGACCTGGACGCCGTAGCGGAAGCGGCGGTGCTTGGGGTCCTCGATGCCGTACCGCTCGCGGGTGACCTGGTCCCAGATGCGGCCGAACGCCCGCATCTTGCACATCTCCTCGACGAAGCGGACGCCCGCGTTCACGAAGAAGGAGATCCGGCCGACGACGTCACCCATGCGCTCCTGCGGCACCTGGCCGGAGTCCCGCACGGCGTCCAGCACCGCGATCGCCGTGGACATCGCGTACGCGATCTCCTGGACCGGCGTGGCGCCCGCCTCCTGCAGGTGGTAGCTGCAGATGTTGATCGGGTTCCACTTCGGGATGTGGGAGACCGTGTACGCGATCATGTCCGTCGTCAGGCGGAGCGAGGGCACCGGCGGGAACACGTGCGTGCCCCGCGACAGGTACTCCTTGACGATGTCGTTCTGGGTCGTCCCCTGGAGCTTGGTGACGTCGGCACCCTGCTCCTCCGCGACGACCTGGTAGAGCGCCAGCAGCCACATGGCGGTGGCGTTGATGGTCATCGAGGTGTTCATCTGCTCCAGGGGGATGTCCTGGAACAGCCTGCGCATGTCACCGAGGTGCGCGATCGGCACGCCGACCCGGCCGACCTCGCCGCGGGCGAGGACGTGGTCGGAGTCGTAGCCGGTCTGCGTGGGCAGGTCGAACGCCACCGACAGACCGGTCTGACCCTTGGCGAGGTTGCGCCGGTACAGCTCGTTGGACGCCTCGGCCGTGGAGTGACCGGCGTAGGTCCGCATCAACCACGGCCGGTCCTTCTGACGCTCTGTCATCCTGTGACCTCAGATGTTCCGGAAGCGGTTGATGGCGTCGACGTGCTTCGCGCGCTTCTCCGCGTCGCGCACGCCCAGGCCCTCCTCGGGTGCCAGGCACAGCACTCCGACCTTGCCCTGGTGGAGGTTGCGGTGCACGTCGTAGGCGGCCTGCCCGGTGTCCTCCAGGGAGTACACCTTCGACAGCGTCGGGTGGATCTTGCCCTTCGCGATGAGCCGGTTGGCCTCCCAGGCCTCGCGGTAGTTCGCGAAGTGCGAGCCGATGATCCGCTTCAGGGACATCCACAGGTAGCGGTTGTCGTACTCGTGGTTGTACCCGGAGGTCGAGGCGCACGTGACGATCGTGCCGCCCTTGCGCGTGACGTAGACGGAGGCACCGAAGGTCTCGCGGCCGGGGTGCTCGAAGACGATGTCGACGTCCTCGCCGCCGGTGAGCTCACGGATGCGCTTGCCGAAGCGCTTCCACTCCTTCGGGTCCTGGTGGTGCTCGTCCTTCCAGAACTTGTAGTCCTCGGCGGTGCGGTCGATGATCGCCTCGGCGCCCATCCTCCGGCAGATGTCGGCCTTCTGCTCGCTGGAGACGACACAGATCGGGTTGGCGCCGCCGGCCAGCGCGAACTGCGTGGCGTAGGAGCCCAGTCCGCCGCTCGCGCCCCAGATGAGCACGTTGTCGCCCTGCTTCATGCCGGCGCCGTTGCGGGAGACCAGCTGCCGGTAGGCGGTGGAGTTGACCAGACCGGGCGCGGCGGCCTCCTCCCAGCTGAGGTGGTCCGGCTTGGGCATCAGCTGGTTGGACTTGACCAGCGCGATCTCGGCGAGGCCGCCGAAGTTGGTCTCGAAGCCCCAGATGCGCTGCTCGGGGTCGAGCATCGTGTCGTTGTGGCCGTCGGACGACTCCAGCTCGACGGACAGACAGTGCGCGACGACCTCGTCGCCGGGCTTCCAGGCGTTGACGCCGGGGCCGGTGCGCAAGACGACGCCCGCGAGGTCGGAGCCGATGATGTGGTACGGCAGGTCGTGGCGCCTGGTGAGCTCCGAGACCCTGCCGTAGCGCTCCAGGAAACCGAAGGTCGACAGCGGCTCGAAGATCGAGGTCCACACGGAGTTGTAGTTCACCGAGGAGGCCATGACGGCCACCAGGGCCTCGCCCGGGCCCAGTTCGGGCAGCGGCACGTCGTCCAGGTGCAACGACTTGCGCGGGTCCTTCTCGCGGGTCTGCATGCCCGCGAACATCTCCGTCTCGTCCTTGTGCACGGTGATCGCGCGGTACGACTCGGGGAGCGGCAGAGCGGCGAAGTCGTCCGGCGTCGAGTCCGGCGACTGGATCGCGTCCAGGATGTCCTTCACGGTCACGGTGTGCCTCCGGCGAATGGCGTCTCGAGACAAGACGCTGAGGGTTACGTCGGTGCTGCTGAGGGTGGGTGGTGCGTGCCGTCGGTTCGGCGGTTGTGCTGTTCGGCAGCGCTTTGTGGCGCGGGAGGTTGCCTGTGACGCAGGCGTCCGGGCGGGCAGACCGATGGTTTGCTGGGACAGCCGGCGTACGAAAGGTCTCTGCACGCCGGCCGCCCGGACACCTTCAACGTATGACACCGCGTGTCACCTCGCAAGGCACTGAGTGCCAGAACTTCCTCTCAGCTGAAATCTTTACGTAACAAATGAGCGATGATCGATCGAACGGGGGTGGAAAGGTGCCTGAAAAGCTGCCCTGACATGCCAAAACGGCCACCCCGAGGGGTGGCCGTCGTCACAGTGGCGAGAAGGTCTCAGCGGCCTCAGCGGTCCTTGAGTGCCTCTTCGATGGTCCGCATGACCTGGTCGAGCGGGGCGTCCGTGCGGGCCACCGTCACCAGCACCTCGCCGTGGGTGGAGACCGTCGCGGCGGCCGGTCTCGGGGTGGTGGTGCGCCCGGCCCCGATGCCCGACCCGAACGTCTTCCGTACGATCGCGAAGGCGTGGTCCAGCTGGGCCTCCACGTCCCCCTGTGCGCCGGCCCGCAGCCAGCGCCGCAGGACGTGGTTGTGGGCGGTGACCACGGCGGACGCGGCGACCTCCGCCAGCAGCGGGTCGTCGTTGGCGTCGTCGTCGTGCGCGTGCTCGTCGAAGTGGCCGAGCAGGTAGCGGGTGAACAGCCGCTCGTAGCGGGCCACCGACGCGATCTCCGCCTCGCGCAGGGTCGGCACCTCGCGCGTGAGCTTGTAGCGGGCGACCGAGATCTCCGGCCGGGCCGCGTACATCCGCATGACTTCCTTGATGCCCCGGCACACCGTGTCGAGCGGATGCTCGTGCGCGGGGGCCGCGTTGAGGACCGCCTCCGCCCGGATCAACGTGTCGTCGTGGTCGGGGAAGATCGCCTCTTCCTTGGACCGGAAGTGCCGGAAGAAGGTGCGACGCGCGACCCCGGCCGCGGCGGCGATCTCGTCGACCGTGGTCGCCTCGTACCCCTTGGTCGCGAACAGCTCCATCGCGGCGGCCGCCAGTTCCCGGCGCATCTTGAGCCGCTGGGCCGCCGCGCGACTGCCCGCGGCACTTTCCGGTGCGTCGGGCGTAGCTGGTGTACGTGAGGACTTGGCGGGCTGGGACATGCCCCGAACGTACTGCATGTGCGCAGCTCGCCGCGCAGGTCCCCGCTTTCCCCCGGCCGGTGCGGGCGGGGGAGTGGCGGGCGGGGACGGGCCGTTCGGGGCGGGCGGTGCCAACCCGCCCGGCTCGAGCAGTCCGCCCCAGTCCGCGTCCTTCGTGAACCAGTCGCCGGGACGCTCAGCGGCGGGCATATTCGCGGAAGCCGCGGCCCGTCTTGCGGCCGAGGCAGCCCGCGGCCACCAGGTGCTCCAGGAGCGGCGCCGGGGCCAGGCCCGGGTCGCGGAACTCGCGGTGCAGGACCTTCTCGATGGCCAGCGAGACATCGAGCCCGACGACGTCCAGGAGTTCGAACGGGCCCATCGGGTAACCGCCGCCCAGCTTCATCGCCGCGTCGATGTCGTCGAGAGACGCGTAGTGTTCCTGCACCATCTTGATCGCGTTGTTGAGGTACGGGAAAAGCAGGGCGTTCACGATGAAGCCGGCCCGGTCCCCGCAGTCGACCGCATGCTTCCTGATCTTGACGCAGACCTCGCGGACCGTGGAGTGGACGTCGTCGGCCGTCAGCACCGTACGGACGACCTCGACCAGCTTCATCGCCGGTGCCGGGTTGAAGAAGTGCATGCCGATCACGTCCTGCGGGCGCGAGGTGGCGCGGGCGCAGGCGACGACGGGCAGCGACGAGGTCGTGGTGGCCAGGACCGCGCCCGGCTTGCAGACCTTGTCCAGCGTCGCGAACAGCTGCTGCTTGACCTCCAGGTCCTCGGCGACGGCCTCCAGAGCCAGGTCGACGTCGGCGAAGGCGTCGTAGGAGCCCGCCGGGGTGATCCGCTCCAGGGTCTGCGCGGCGGCCTCGGCGGTCATCCGTCCCTTGTCGACGGAGCGTGAAAGCGACTTGCCGATACGGGACTTGGCGGTCTGCGCCTTCTCCTCGCTGCGGGCGGCGAGCACGACCTCGTACCCCGCCTTGGCGAAGACCTCGGCGATCCCGGACGCCATGGTGCCCGAGCCCGCGACGCCGACGGAACGGACCGGACGGCCGGGGACGCCGAGGCCGCCGGAGCCGGGTGTCAGGGCGTCCGGCACGACCGTGGCGCTGCCCGGGGCCTCGTAGGTGTAGAAGCCGCGGCCCGTCTTGCGGCCTGTCAGGCCCGCCTCGCTGAGCTGCTTGAGGATCGGCGCGGGGGCGTGCAGCCGGTCCCGGGACTCGGCGTACATGGCCTCCAGGACCGTACGCGCGGTGTCGACGCCGATCAGGTCGAGCAGGGCGAGCGGGCCCATCGGCAGCCCGCAGCCGAGCCGCATCGCGGCGTCGATGTCCTCGCGGGAGGCGTACTTCGCCTCGTACATCGCGGCGGCCTGGTTGAGGTAGCCGAACAGCAGTCCGTCGGCGACGAATCCGGGCCGGTCACCGACCGCGACGGGCTCCTTGCCCAGCTCGATCGCGAGGTCCGTGACCGCGGCGACCGCCTGGGGCGCGGTCAGCACCGAGGAGACGACCTCGACCAGCCGCATGGCCGGTGCCGGGTTGAAGAAGTGCAGACCCAGCACCCGCTCCGGGCGGGCCGAGTCGGCGGCGAGCCGGGTGACGGAGAGGGCGTTGGTGCCGGTCGCCAGGATCGCCTCCGGCCGCACGATCCCGTCGAGTTCACGGAAGATCTGGTGCTTGATCTCGTACGACTCCGGAGCCACCTCGATGACCAGGTCGGCGTCGGCCGCGGCCCGCAGGTCGGTGGACGTGCGGACACGGGCGAGCAGGTCGGTGCGCTCCCGCCCGGTCAGCCGGCCGCGCTCCACCGCGCGGGCGGTCGCGGCCTCCAGGGCGGCGACCGACTGGGCGGCGGCGGCCTCGCTGATGTCGATGCCGACGACCTCGCGACCGGCCTTGGCGAGCACCTCGGCGATGCCGGTGCCCATCGTGCCGAGGCCGACCACGGCAACGGTCTTGAAGGGGGACAGAGGGGTGTCGGACAGGGGAGCGGCCATCGCGGACTCCAGGAATGAGGGTGACGACTGGAAGCGCGCCCGGGTGCGCCGGGCTCGGCCCGAAGAGGGCCGAGCCACGGGCGCACCGGGGTGCGAAGAGGAGTGCGGGTGTTGCCGGGCTGCAGGCGCACACGCCCGGTGCCGTCATGAGGGGCGTGCACACGCCCCGGAAACGGCGGAACCGACCGGCCCTGTCCCGGGGCCGGGTCGTACGGGTACACGAGGTACCGAACCGACTGCTCTCGCGGCGGCTGCGTCACCAGGCCACCACGAGCGATCTACGAGTGGGTAACTCGCTCGTCTGAGCTTAACCCGTGAGTAACGAGCGCGCCAGTCCCCGAATTGGTGATGTAGGTCCTGCCTTCGCGGCTGCCCGCCTAACCTCGGTTTCATGGACGAAGAGTTGCGATCGCTCACGGAACGCTTACGACAGGAGTCGGGGGACCCGCCCCTGTACGAGCGCCTCACGAGGACGAAGGACGTCGACGACCTGGCGGCAGTGCTCACCGAGCCGGGCCGGCCGCTGTGGGCCAGGGAGCTGGCCGCGTTCCGGCTCGGGCTCGCGGGCGACCGGCGCGCCTTCGAATCGCTCGTCCTGCTGCTCAACCACCGCGACCCGCAGCGCTGCGCATCCGCCGCCCACGCCCTGGGCCGGCTCGGCGACCCGCGCACCGCCCGCGCGGCCGCCGCCCTGGCCACCAACGAACTCCGCGTCGCCTACGCCCTGCATCCCGTCCGGCTCCTGGTGCGGTTGCGCGCCCCCGAAGCCGTACCGGCGCTGATCACCACCCTGGGGCGGCGGCTGCGCCCGCAGGATCCGTACCGGCGGGTGGCCCTCGCCTGCGTGGAAGGGCTCGGCACACTCGGCGACACCCGGGCGAGACCGGTCCTGAACGAGGCACTCGCGCACCCGGCGCTCGCCGAGGCGGCGGTGCAGGCGCTGGCGCGGATCCCCGGGCAGCGGCGGTGACCCCTCAGGCCGACGGCGCCGGCTCCCGTACGTACCGGACCTCCGGCACCAGGACTCGGTCGACCTCGAACGGTTCCTCGGCGCCGTCCGGGCGAAAGCCCGCCCGCTCGTAGAAGCGACGGGCGCGCGTGTTTTCCTTCAGCACCCACAGGAACAGGCGTGCCCGGGCGCCGCACTGCTGCATTGACGTCTCCAGCAGCGCCCTTCCGACCCCGCTCCCCAGATGCGCGGAGTCGACGTAGACCGCGTACAGCTCGGCGTCCGCGGTGCGGGTGTCGCCGTCGCGGTACGGGCCGTGCGCCGCCCAGCCGACGATCTCGCCGTCCCTCCCCCAGTGCCTTGAGGGCCTGGGAGGTGCCCCCACGGCGACCAGGTTCACCACACCGTCGCTCGCGCGCGCCGAGAAGAGGGAGCGCCGTCGCTCGGCGTCCTTCGTCACGCTGAGGGCGTCGAGGAAGGACTGTGGCATCAGGCCCCGGTAGGCGCTCTGCCATCCGCGCACGCGGATCTCGGAGACGCGGTGGCAGTCGGCGAGCCTCATGTCCCGCACCCGCACGTCGCTCACGTGCCGACCACCGCGAACGCCTCGATCTCCATCAGGAACTCGGGCCGGACCAGCGCGGCGACCTGCACGGCGGAGGCGGCCGGCAGGCGGTCGTCGGGTATGTGGGCGGCGCGGGCCGCGCGGATCGCGGGCAGGTGGGCCATGTCCGTGACGAAGATGGTGAGTTTGACGACGTCGTCGAAGGTCGCGCCCGCGGCGGCGAGGCAGCGGCGGAGGTTCTCGAAGACCTGCCGGGCCTGCGCCGCGGGGTCGCCGGCACCGACGAGATCGCCGGCCTCGTCCAGGGCGAGCTGGCCGGAGACCGCGACGAAACGGCCGGTGCCCGTCACGACGTGGGTGTACGCGGCGGCGGGGGCGACACCGTCGGGGGCGGGAATCCTCGTCAGCTCACTCATGCGTCCATGGTGGACCATGGGTCCGACAACGCCCCCGACGGGCCGTCAGGCCGTGCTCAGCCGCGGAAGCCGAGCAGACCGTGCAGGGTCGAGCCGCGGGACGACGTCGACGCCGCCTTCGAGCTCAGCGGCTCCGGGTCGGGCAGTGCCTTGCACACCGCGTCGGCCTCGCCGTGACCGCGCGGCACCGTGCCGTCGGTCAGGTACGCCGCCAGGTACTCGTCCAGGCAGGCGTTGCCGCTCAGCGAGATGCCGTGGTTCCCGCCGCCTTCCTCGACCACCAGACTGGAGTGGGCGAGCAGCCGGTGGACCGTCGTGCCGCCCTGGTACGGGGTGGCCGCGTCGTCCGTCGCCTGGAAGAGCAGTGCCGGCGGCAAGTTGCCGTTGGCGACGTTCTTCGGCTGCAGCGAGTCGGTCGGCCAGAACGCGCACGGCGCGTTGTACCAGGCGTTGTTCCACGCCATGAACGGCGCCTTCTCGTACACCGCCCAGTTGTCCTTGCGCCACTGCTTCCAGTCGCGCGGCCAGGACGCGTCACGGCACTGCACCGAGGTGTAGATGCTGTAGCCGTTGTCACCGGAGGCGTCCACGGCGGCGAAGTTCTCGTACGCCTCGACCAGCGGGTCGGCGTTCTTGTCGTTCACGTACGCCGCGAACGCCTCGGCGAGATAGGGCCAGTAGCCGTTGTAATAGCCGCCCGGGATGAAGGTGTCCTCCAGTTCGGAGGCGCCCACCTGCCCGCCGGCCGGCTTCTTGGCCAGGGCCGCCCGCATCGCGTACCACTTGGCCTCGATCTTCTCCGGATCGGTGCCGAGCTTGTACGTGGCGTCGTACTTGGCGATCCAGGCCATCAGCGCCCGGTGGCGGTCGTCGAAGGCGTGGTCCTGGGCGAGGTTGGCGTCGTACCACACACCGGTGGGGTCGACGATCGAGTCCAGGACCAGGCGCCGCACCCGCTCCGGGTAGAGCTTGCCGTAGACCGCGCCGAGGTAGGTGCCGTACGAGTAGCCGAAGTAGTTGATCTTCTTGGCGCCCAGCGCCTTGCGGATCGCGTCCATGTCCCGCACGGCGCTGAGCGTGTTGATGTACGGCAGCACGCTCGCGTACTTCTTGCCGCAGGCGGCGGCGAAGGACTTGGCGCGGGAGAGGTTGGCCTTCTCGATCGCGGGTGTGCTCGGCACGGAGTCCGGGCGCACCGGGTCGAAGTGGCCCGGCCTGCAGTCGAGGGCGGGCTTGCTCGCGCCCACTCCGCGCGGGTCGAAGCCGATGACGTCGTACTGGGCCGCGACCGCCTTGGGCAGCGTGGAGGCCACGAATCCGGCGAGCGTCAGACCGCTGCCGCCGGGGCCGCCGGGGTTGACCAGCAGCGGGCCCTGGTACTTCTTCGCGGTGTGCGGGACGCGGGACAGTGCGAGGGTGATCTGCCGGCCGTTCGGCTTCGCGTGGTCGAGCGGCACCTTGAGCGACGCGCACTGGAGCGTCGGATAGTCGGCGGTGCCGCACTTCTTCCAGGCGGGTTTCGCGGCCCCGGAGGTCTGTGCGGTCCGGGCGGTCGGTAAGGTGCTCGCGCCGGCGGGGACGGCCGTGAAGCTCCCGGCCACGACGACGGCGGCACCGCACAGCGCGGCTGCGCGTTTTCTCATGGAGTCCTCCCAGGACGGAGGGTTTCGGACCGCGAAGGTCACGGTCCCCGCCGCATCGTCCCGGAAAGAACCCCTGGAAGAACGGATTCTGGCAATACTTGACCCAATTGGATCGCGGTATGCGCTCGTATGCGCTCAGATCAGCGTGAGTTGAGTCGGTTCGGACAGATCCGGCCGGTCGGGCTCCGGCTCACGGACGCGCCGCGGCATCCCCGCGCGCGCGGGGCCGATCCCGTACTCCTGCGCCAGCTCGTGGACCTGACGGGTGATCCGGCGCTGGTACCACTTCGGGGCGTAGGCGCCGTCCGCGTACAGCCGCTCGTAACGGCCCACCAGATGCGGATGGTGGCGCATCAGCCAGGCCATGAACCACTCCCGGGCGCCGGGGCGCAGATGCAGCACCAGCGGGGTGACCGAAGTGGCCCCGGACTCCGCGATCGCCCGTACGGTGTCCCGCAGTTGGGCCGGATGGTCGCTCAGGAACGGGATGACCGGCGCCATCAGGACGCCGCACCCGATGCCGTGCTCGCCGAGAGTCCGTACGACGTCCAGGCGCCGCTCGGGCGCGGGTGTGCCCGGCTCGACGGTGCGCCACAGCCCGGGTTCGGTGAAGCCGACCGAGACCGAGATGCCGACGTCCGTCACCTCCGCCGCCCGCTTCAGCAGGTCGAGATCGCGCAGGATCAGCGTGCCCTTCGTCAGGATCGAGAAGGGGTTGGCGTGGTCGGTCAGGGCCGTGATGATGCCCGGCATCAGGCGGTAGCGGCCCTCGGCGCGCTGGTAGCAGTCGACGTTGGTGCCCATCGCGATGTGCTCGCCCTGCCAGCGGCGCGAGCCCAGCTGGCGGCGCAGCAGCTCCGGCGCGTTCGTCTTGACCACGATCTGGGAGTCGAAGTCGACGCCCGTGTCCAGATCCAGGTAGCTGTGCGTCTTGCGGGCGAAGCAGTACACGCACGCGTGCGAGCAGCCTCGATAGGGGTTGACCGTCCATTCGAACGGCATGCGGGAGGCGCCCGGCACGCGGTTGATGATCGACCGGGCCCGGATCTCGTGGAAGGTGATCCCGGCGAACTCGGGCGTGTCGAACGTACGGCTGGTCACGGCGTCCGCGTCGAACAGAGCGGCGTCGGCCCGGCTGTGATCGCCGGACTCTGTGAGGTTCTCCCAGCGCATGAGGCCTCCTCGGTAGCACTGACCCCAAGAATAGAACATTTGTTCCCTTGATCGTGCGACCCCCGATTTGGGCGCCCGGGACCCGGGGTGGTTGGCTTGCCCAAACCCCGAGAACCAAGGTCCTGGAGGAAGTCAATGGCGCAGGTCGAGGCCACTACGGAGCGGATCGTCGCGGCGGACGCGGAGAAGGTGTTCGACGCCCTCGCCGACTACAGCGGCACGCGCGCGAAGGTGTTGCCCGCGCACTTCAGCGAGTACGAGGTGCGCGAGGGCGGCGACGGCGAGGGCACCCTCGTGCACTGGAAGCTCCAGGCCACCAGCAAGCGCGTCCGCGACTGCCTCCTGGAGGTCAGCGAGCCCACCGACGGCGAGCTCGTCGAGAAGGACCGCAACTCCTCGATGGTCACCACCTGGCGGGTCACCCCGGCCGGCGAGGGCAAGTCCCGGGTCGTCGTCACCACCGTCTGGCAGGGCGCCGGCGGTATCGGCGGCTTCTTCGAGAAGACCTTCGCCCCCAAGGGCCTCGGCCGGATCTACGACGCCATGCTCGACAAGCTCGCCGCCGAGGTCGAGAAGTAGTCCCCAACGGGGCACCGGTGAGCGGCCGTTGCCCCCCTCACCGGTTCGAGTGGATCTCCGTGCGCCCCGGCGGTACGCCGTAACTCGTCGCGCTTGCTCGCAGTTGTCGCCTTACGCGGGAATTGTGCGAAAGCGCGACGAGGGGAGCGATACGTGGGCGGGGTCACTCTGGTACAGGACGAACCGGCCCCGGCACCCCCGTCGCAGGGCCCGCCTCCGCAGTCGGCCACCGGCGCCCGACTGAGCCCACGCCAGGTGCGCTGGGTCTTCTTCGCACTCATGCTCGCGCTGCTGCTGGCGGCGCTGGAGCAGATGATCGTCGCCACCGCGCTGCCGAAGATCGTCGGCGAACTGCACGGCCTGGACAGGATGTCCTGGGCGATCACCGCCTACCTCCTCACCGCCACGATCGGACTCCCGGTCTACGGCAAGCTCGGCGACCTCCTCGGCCGCAAGGGCGTCTTCCAGTTCGCGATCGTCGTCTTCGTCGTCGGATCCGCACTCGCCGGCCGCGCGCAGACCATGGACCAGCTGATCGCCTTCCGGGCGGTCCAGGGCGTCGGCGCCGGCGGCCTCCTGACCGGCGTGCAGGCGATCACCGCGGACATCGTGCCGGCCCGGGAGCGCGGCCGGTTCCTGGGCCTCATCGGCGCCGCGTTCGGTGTCGCCTCCGTCGCCGGACCGTTGCTGGGCGGCTACTTCACCGACCACCTCTCCTGGCGCTGGTGCTTCTACTTCAACGTCCCCTTCGGCCTCGTCACCCTGGCCGTGGTCGCCGTCGTCCTGAAGCTCCCCAAGCCGACGGCCAGGCCCCGGCTCGACGTCCTCGGCGCGCTGCTGCTCGCCACCGCCTCCACCTGCCTGGTGCTGCTGACCAGTTGGGGCGGCTCCGAGTACGCGTGGGACTCGCGGGTCGTCCTCGGACTCGGCGCCGGCGCGGTGGCCGCGAGCCTCCTGTTCCTCCTCGCCGAGCACTTCGCTGCCGAACCCCTCATCCCGCTGCGGCTGTTCAGGGACTCCGTCTTCAACGTCACCGGCCTGATGGGCCTCGTGACCGGCGCCGCCCTGTTCGGCGCGGCCGGCTATCTGCCGACCTTCCTGCAGATGGCCGACGGGGCCTCCGCCACCGAGTCGGGCCTGCTGATGCTGCCGATGACGGCCGGCATCGTCGGCGCCTCGATCATCTCCGGGCAGCTCATCAGCCGCACCGGGCGCTACAAGATCCACCCGATCATCGGCGGGGCGCTCTCCGTGACCGGCATGTGGCTGCTCTCCCGCCTCGAAGCCGACACGCCCCGGCTGCACTACAGCATCTGGACGGCCGTGCTCGGTGCCGGCATCGGCATGGTGATGCCGGTCCTGATCCTCGCCGTGCAGAACTCCGTACGACCCGCCGACCTCGGCACCGCCACCAGCGCCAGCAACTACTTCCGGCAGATCGGCGGCAGCGTCGGCGCCGCGGTGTTCGGGACCCTCTTCGCCGGCCGGCTCGCCGGCTCACTGGAGGAACGCCTGCCCGCGCGCGCGGGTGCCCCGCTCCCCGACCCCGAGTCCCTCACCCCGCAACTCGTCCACGCGCTGCCCCCGGCGCTGCGCGACGGCTACGTCCGGGCCTACGCCGACGCCATGCCGCGGATCTTCCTCTACCTCGTGCCGGTGCTCGTGCTCGGCCTGCTCATCGCCTTCTTCCTCAAGGAAAAACCCCTGGTGTCCTACGACGCCCCGGCCGCGGAGCCGGAGACCGCCCGCGCCGACGCCCCGGTCCCGCAGGCGCTCCCCCACCCTCCGGGCGCGGCCCCCGTCCCGCTTCGCTCGCCGTACACCGCCGAGATCCCCGTGGGCGGCACCGTGCAGCGTCCCGACGGGACGGTCGTGCCGCGTGCGGCCCTCACCCTGATCGACAGCGCCGGGCAGCAGATCGGGCGGGGCGCGAGCCGCGAGGACGGGCGGTACGCGCTGTCGACGCCGGGCTCGGGGACGTACGTCCTGATCGCCGCCGCGGGCGGTCATCAGCCGCAGGCCGTCTCCGTGACCGTCGGGGACCGCCCCGTCGAGCTGGACGTCGTCCTCGGCGGTGCGGGACGCCTCGCCGGGACCGTGGTCACCGCGGACGGCAGCCCCGTCCGGGACGCCACCGTCACGCTCACCGACGTGCGGGGCGAGGTCGTCGCCACCACCCGCAGCGGGCGCGAGGGAGGTTATGTCATCACCGAGCTGGTGGCCGGCGAGTACACCCTCGCCGTCGGCGCCCCCGCGTACCGGCCGGCCGCGCTCCCCGTCACCGTGCAGGCCTCCCGTGAGACCCGCCAGGACGTCGAACTCGCCGGCGGGGCCGTGCTGCGCGGCACCGTGCGGGCCGGCGGCGGACGGCTCGTGGAGGACGCGCGCGTGACGCTGCTGGACGCGGCGGGCAACGTCGTGGACACCCTCACCACCGGCCCGGACGGAACCTTCAGGTTCGCCGACATGGCCTCCGGCGAGTACACCGTCATCGCCACCGGTTACCCGCCGGTCGCCACCGCACTCCACGTGGCCACAGGAGGCCGCACGGAACGGGATCTGCAGTTGGGACACGAGGACTGAAAACCTGTCAGTAACTGGCGCTGCCGGGCATTGGGTCCCTGCTCAGAGCAGGGACGAGGGGGCGTGCGCCGGTGTGATCCCGCGAAGCGATTCCCGCGTTGCCGCACATCGTGACCGACCGGCGCCGTACGGTGGTCGAGGCGGCACAGATCTCGCGGAGCCGTGGGGAGAGAGGGCCTGGGCCATGAACCGTGGCACCGAGAGGGACGCACCTCCCAGCCCCGGAGCTGGGAGCGGTGCGGCGGAGCAAGCACCGTCCGGCCGCATCCCGCTGGCCGTGGTCGTGGTGGACCGCGGCGGCCTGGTCTCGCACTGGAGCACGGGGGCGCGCCGCCTGTTCGGCGCCGCCAAGGAGGAGGCGATCGGCCGGTTCGCGGTCGACCTGCTGCCCGTCTCCGGAGCGCTTCCCGAGGAGGACGAGGTCCAGCCCTACGGGGCGTACGCGGCCTACGACGGCCTCGGACCCGACCTGGAGACGTCCCTCGACGGCCGGCTGTCCTACCCGGCCGCGGGCCGCGCCCGCCTCACCGTCGCGGACAACGACCGCATCGACGTCCTGTGGTGGGCCTACCCGCTGATCGGCCCCGGGCGGGAGCGCCTGCTGGTCCTCGCCGCCGACGCGGCCGGACTGCGGCCCGACCACGCCGACGAGGACACCCAGGACCTGGCGTTCGAGCGGATCGCGCCCGGCTTCGCGCTGCACACCGACTTCCCGGGCGCCGAGGAACTGGCCCGTCGGCTCCCCGAGATCCTGCCCAGCATGAGCGTCGACGAGGGCGCGCGCATCGTCGGGCAGGTCCTCGAACTGGGTTATCCCGTCCTGGAGTTCAGTCAGAACGCCCGGGTGCCCGTGACGCCCGACTGGGGCGTGCCCCGGCGCACCGAGCGCAAGGCCCGCCGTGAACGCGCGGCCCGTGCCCTGGCCGAGGGGCGCCCCCTGCCGCAGGACGTGGCCGACGAGGCCGAAGACCTCGAGTACACCGCCGTACGGGAGCGTCTGGAGTTCCTGAACGAGGTCAGCGGCCGGATCGGCACCTCCCTGGACCTGGCGAAGACCATCATCGAGGTCAGCAAGGCCGTCGTGCCCCGCTTCACCGACGTCGCCGGCACCTATCTGCGCGAACAGGTCGTCGCCGGCGAGGAGTTCTCCGAGGGCGTTCCGGACACGACCACCATGTGGCACCGGGTCGCCCTGGAGCACACCGACGAACCCGGCCGCTGGGACGACGTCGTGCCGGTCGGCGAGGCCATGCCGTTCCCGGCGCACACCCCGTTCTTCCAGTGCATGACCAGCGGCGAACCCGTGCTCGTGCCGCGCATCAGCGAGCCGATGGGCCACGCCATCGCCTCCCAGTTCGAAAAGCGGGACATCCGGCCCCTCATCACGGGCCGCTCCATGCTGGTCGTGCCGCTCAAGGCACGCAACGTGGTCCTCGGCTTCATGATCCTGCTGCGGCACCCCGAGCGCGTCGAGTTCAATGACATGGACCGGGTCACCGGCGCCGAACTCGCCGCCCGCGCGGGCCTGGTGCTCGACAACGCGCGCATGTACACCTACCAGGAGAGCGTCGCCGAGACCCTCCAGGACAGCATGCTGCCGCACATCCCGCCGCGCATGGCGGGCTGCGACATCGCCACCCGCTATCTGCCCGGCACCCTCCTCGGGCGCGTCGGCGGCGACTGGTTCGACTCCGTGAAACTGCCCGGCGCCCGCACCGCCCTGGTCGTCGGCGACGTCATGGGCCACGGTCTCAACTCGGCCGCCATGATGGGCCAGTTGCGGACGGCCGTACAGACCATGGCCGCCCTCGACCTGCCGCCCGCCCAGCTGCTGCGCAACCTCGACGACCTCGCCCAGCGCCTCGGCGACACCTACCTCGCGACCTGCCTGTACGCCGTCTACGACCCGATCGCGAGCGAACTGCACCTCGCCAACGCCGGTCACATCCCGCCCGTCGTGGTCCGTGCCCGGGACGGCGGCAGCGAGCTGCTCGACCTGCCGACGGGGGCGCCGATCGGCGTCGGCGGGGTGCCGTTCGAGGCGGTACGCGTGCGCGTGCGGCCCGGCGACCGGCTCGTGATGTGCACCGACGGTCTGGTGGAGGTGCGAGGCGAGGACATCGGCGTCGGCCTCGCCACGCTGTGCGAGTCCGCCGCGCACCCGGCCGCCTCCATGGACGACGCCTGCGACACGATCATCCGGGCCCTCAACACCCGTGGCGGACGCAAGGACGACGTGGCCCTGCTGATGGCCCGCCTGAACGGCATCGAGCCCGACGACGTCGCCGAGTGGCGGCTGACTCTCGACCCGGCCGAGGTGGGCCGGGCCCGCGCCGTGGTCCGCGAACAGCTCCACGCCTGGGGGCTCACGGGGCTCGCCGGTCCCGCCGAGCTCATGGTCAGCGAGCTCGTCACCAACGCCGTCCGGCACTCCCACAGCCGCCCTGTCGACCTGCGGCTGGTACGCGGCGACACCCTGCTGTGCGAAGTGGACGACGACGACCACGAGCTGCCGACCCTGCTGAGCGCGGGGTCGGGCGACGAGGCCGGGCGCGGTCTGCGGGTGGTGAGCACTCTCGCGCGCGAGTGGGGAACCAGCCGGACGAAGGCCGGCAAGACCGTGTGGTTCGAGCTGACGCTGCCGCGCCGCTGACCGTCCCGAGGGTGAGGGGCGCACGACGGCGTACTCGTCACGAACGACCCGTGAAGGAATGCGCCGCGCGCTTGTGGGCGTGACCTGGGCGCGATACACCGTACTGACCCGTCACTTGGGGGCGGGCGGCCTTCGCACCCTGGGGAGTTGGTCATGAGCGTGACGAGTCGGTACCGGGAGGCCTGGGAGGGCTTCTGGCGTGAGGCTCCGGGTGAACCCGGGGCCGTGTTCTGGGACGCGGAGCCGATCCTCACGGCCGGCGCCCATCTCGCCCTGTTCGAGCCCCATCTGGTCGACCCCGGTCTGCCCCTGGTGGACCTCGGCTGCGGCAACGGCACCCAGACCCGGTTCCTCGCCGACCGTTTCCCGCACGTCCTCGGCGCCGACCTGTCCGCCGCCGCCCTCGACCACGCCCGGCGCGGCGACCCGGCGGGCCAGGCGACGTACCGGGTGCTGGACGCGGCCGGCAAGGGCGAGGCGGAGACGCTGCACGCGGAACTCGGCGACGCCAACGTCTACATGCGGGGCGTCCTCCACCAGGCCGACCCCGACGACCGGCAGGCGCTCGTGGACGGGATCGCCGCGCTGCTCGGAGAGCACGGCCGGGCCTTCCTCGTGGAACTCTCCGAGGCCGCCAAGCCCGTCCTCATGGGCCTGGCGCAGCGCCCCGAGGGCCCGCCGCCCAAGCTGGCGCCCGTCTTCCGGCACGGCATCGCGCCCGGCGAGGTCGCCGACGACGCGATCCCCGTCTATCTGAACGTGGCCGGGCTGAGCGTCCTGGCGAGCGGTGAACTGCCCCTCACCACCACCGAGTACCGGCCCGACGGCACCCGGATCGCACTTCCGTCGAGGTGGCTGGTGGCGAGCCGCACGGTGTGACGCCCGCGGCGGTCGGGGCCACAGGGAACTCCCACCGGCGCGGAGTCGTTGTCAACTCGCGGGATTCTCAACGTAGTTGTCGCGGCAGTTGTCAACGAAACCCCACGTCATGGAGGCGCCCACGATGACCCCGACCCACCCCCGCCCGACCCGGCGTGCCGTACTCGGCGGCGCCGCCCTGGCGGCCCTGGCCGTGACGGCCGGCGCCGGCACGGCGAGTGCCGGCCCGAACGCCGCCTGGCCGACGGAGTTCCCCCTTCCGAACGGCTGGCTCCCCGAGGGCATCGCCATCGGAAACAAGCCGTACGCGTACATGGGTTCCCGCGCCAACGGCGCGATCCTCCGCACCGACCTGCGCACCGGAGAGGGCAAGGTCCTCTTCGCCGGCGGCACCGGCCTGATCTCCGTCGGGCTCAAGGTGGACCACGACGGGCTGCTGTACGTCGCCGGGAACACGGGCGTCGCCCGGGTCCACGACTCGCGCACCGGTGAACTTCTCGCCACGCACCGGCTCACCGAGGCCACCGGTCACTTCATCAACGACGTCACGCTGCTCGGCGACCGCGCCTGGTTCACCGACTCTCGCGACGCGGCCCTGTACGGGGTCCCGCGCGGCGGCCGGAAGGGCGACATCCGTGCCCTGCCGCTCACCGGCGACTGGACGCAGCTACCAGCGGTCAACAACGCCAACGGCATCGTCGGCACCCCCGACGGCCGGGGCCTGATCGTGGTCAAGAGCACGCCGGGCGAGCTGTACAACGTGAACGTGAAGACGGGTGCCGCCACCAGGATCACGCTGGTCGGACAGGCGGACGTCGTCAACGGCGACGGCCTGTGGCGTACAGGGCGCACGCTGTACGTCGTACAGAACCGCCTGAACCTGATCAGCGTCTGGGACCTCGACGCCAGGGCCACCACCGCCACCCTGCGGAAGACGATCACCGACCCGCGCTTCGACGTGCCCACCACGGCCGCCCGCTTCGGTGACCGCCTCTACCTGGTCAACGCGCGCTTCACGACCACGCCGACGCCCGAGACGACGTACAACGCCGTCGCGGTCCCCGTCTGAGCCCGTACGGCAAGCGGTCCGTCCTCCGGTGCTCCGGCGCCGGAGGACGAACCGCCCCGGTCAGTTCACCGCCGGGCCGCGGCGGTACGCCATCCAGCCCGCCGCCACCCAGCCCGCCGCCAGCAGTGCGGCCGCGACCGCGGCCACGGAGCGCACGGTGACGCCGGTGGAAGCGAGGCTGCCGCCCGCGGCCGAGGTCCCCGTCGTGCCGGTGCCGCCGGTCGCCGAGCACGCAGGTGGCCTTGAAACAGTCGGTGGACTCGTCCTGGGCGCCCACGGTGAGCTCGACCTCGAAGGACCCGCCCTCGTCGTAGGGGACCGCCAGTTCCTCGCCCCGCACGGCGGCGGACAGTGACGCCGTACGCCTTTCTGAAGGACTACCTCGAGTCCCGGACGACGGCGTACTGATTCCCCGACCCAGGGGGCGGCACGGGTGGCTTTTCTGGCCGGTTTCCCCTGCTGCGCGTAACGTGACGGGGCATGAAGATCCTCATCAGCGCCGACATGGAGGGCGCCACCGGGGTGACCTGGCCGGCCGACGTACTGCCCGGCGCGCCGCAGTGGGAACGGTGCCGCTCGATGTTCACCTCGGACGTCAACGCCGCCGTCCTGGGGTTCTTCGACGGCGGCGCGGACGAGGTCGTGGTCAACGAGGCCCACTCGACGATGCGCAACCTCCTCCTCGAACAGCTCGACGAGCGGGTGGAGATGCTCACCGGGCGGCACAAGTCCCTGTCCATGGTCGAGGGCGTGCAGCACGGCGACGTGGACGGCATCGCCTTCCTCGGCTACCACGCGGGCGCCGGCATGGAGGGCGTCCTCGCCCACACCTACCTCGCCAACTCCATCACCGGCGTGTGGCTGAACGACGTACGGGCGAGCGAGGGTCTCCTCAACGCCCACGTCGTCGCCGAGTACGGCGTGCCGGTCGTCCTGGTCACCGGCGACGACGTGGCCTGCGAGGACGCCCTCGGTTACGCCCCCGAGGCGCTGAAGGTCGCCGTCAAGGACCACGTCTCGCGGTACGCGGCCGTCTGCCGCACACCGGCCAGGACCGCCGCCGACATCCGGGCCGCGGCGAAGGAGGCGGCCGGGCTGGCCGTGCGACAGAATCCGGTCGACGGTGGACCGTATACAGTCGCCCTCGAGTTCGACGCGGAGCATCTGGCGATGGCCGCCACCGTCGTGCCGGGCGTGACGCGGGTCGGGGAGCGGAAGGTGGCGTACACCAGCGGCACCATGTACGACGGGATCCGCGCCTTCAAGGCGGTCACCACGATCGTCTCGGCCGCGGTGGAGGAGCAGTATGGCTGACCAGCCCGAGCAGCAGGCACTGGACGAGGTCGTCGAGTTCACCTCCGGCCTCATCCGCATCGACACCACCAACCGGGGCGGCGGCGACTGCCGGGAACGGCCCGCCGCCGAGTACGCCGCCGCGCGGCTCGCCGAAGCGGGCCTGGACCCCACCCTCCTCGAGCGCACCAAGGGCCGTACCAACGTCGTCGCGCGGATCGAGGGCACCGACCCGTCGGCCGACGCGCTGCTCGTCCACGGTCACCTCGACGTGGTGCCCGCCGAGGCGCCGGACTGGAGCGTGCACCCCTTCTCCGGGGAGATCCGTGACGGGGTCGTCTGGGGGCGGGGCGCGGTCGACATGAAGAACATGGACGCGATGATCCTCGCCGTGGTGCGGGACTGGGCCCGGCAGGGCGTGCGGCCCCGGCGGGACCTGGTCATCGCGTTCACCGCCGACGAGGAGGCCAGCGCCGAGGACGGCTCCGGATTCCTCGCCGACGAGCACCCCGCACTGTTCGAGGGCTGCACGGAGGGCATCAGCGAGTCGGGGGCGTTCACCTTCCACGACGGGAGCGGGCGGGAGCTCTACCCGATCGCGGCCGGTGAACGGGGCACGGCCTGGCTGAAGCTCACCGCGCACGGCCGTGCCGGGCACGGCTCCAAGGTGAACCGGGAGAACGCCGTCACGCGTCTCGCCGCCGCCATCACCCGGATCGGCGAGCACGAGTGGCCGCTGCGGCTGACCCCGACCGTGCGCGCCGCGCTCACCGAACTCGCCGCGCTGTACGGCATCGAGACCGGCCTCGCCGACGCGGACGCGCTCCTGGACAAGCTCGGCCCGGCGGCCGCGCTGGTCGAATCCACCGTGCGTAACAGCGCCAACCCGACCATGCTCGACGCCGGTTACAAGATCAACGTGATCCCCGGTCAGGCCGTGGCATACGTCGACGGGCGCTTTCTCGCCGGTTCCGAGCGCGAGTTCCGCACGACCCTTGACCGGCTCACCGGACCTGACGTGGAGTGGGAGTTCCAGCACCGGGAAGTGGCTCTGCAGGCGCCGGTGGACTCGACGACGTACGCGAAAATGCGGGCCGCCGTCGAGGAGTTCGCGCCGGAAGGGCACGTGGTGCCGTACTGCATGTCCGGAGGCACGGACGCCAAGCAGTTCTCGCGCCTCGGCATCACGGGCTACGGCTTCACGCCGCTCAAACTCCCGGAGGGCTTCGACTACCAGGCCCTCTTCCACGGAGTCGACGAACGCGTACCCGTCGAGGCGCTCCACTTCGGCGTCCGGGTACTCGACCGCTTCCTGCGCACGGCCTAGGCACACATGGGGGACGAAGTGCGGACGCTGGCCTACGGTTCCTGGCCCTCGCCCATCGACGCGGCACTCGCCGCCGCGCACGACGGGCATCCCGAGTACGTCGGTTTCGTCGGCGACGAGGCGTGGTGGACCGAGCCGCGTCCCGCCGAGGGCGGCCGGCGCGCACTGGTGCGGCGCGGCGCCGACGGCACCGAGGAGTCGGTGCTCCCCGCGCCGTGGAACGTGCGCAGCCGGGTGATCGAGTACGGCGGACAGCCCTGGGCCGGGGCCGTCGTCGACGGCGAACCGCTCGTCGTGTTCGTGCACTTCGCCGACCAGCGGCTGTACCGCTACCGGCCGGGCGGCACTCCGAGCCCGCTGACGCCGGTGTCCCCGGTCGGCGGCGGGCTGCGGTGGGCCGATCCCCAGGTGCTGGCCGATCGCGGCGAAGTGTGGTGCGTGCTGGAGGAGTTCACCGGTGACGGGCCCGTCGACGTGCGCCGGGTGCTCGCCGCCGTCCCGCTGGACGGTTCGGCGGCCCAGGACCGGGACGGTGTACGCGAACTCACCGACGACCGGCACCGGTTCGTCACCGGGCCCCGCCTCTCGCCCGACGGACGGCACGTGGCCTGGCTCGCCTGGGACCATCCGCGCATGCCGTGGGACGGGACGGAACTGGTCCTCGCCGAGGTCGGCGCGGACGGCTTCTTCCACGGTGCGCGGACGCTGGCCGGCGGGCCGGATGAGGCCATCGCCCAGGTCGAGTGGTCGACGGAAGGCCGTCTGCTGTATACAGCCGACCGTACGGGCTGGTGGAACCTGTATGCGGTAGACGGTGTGCTGGACACGGGCGACGGTGGACCGCACACGGGCGACGGTGGACCGCACACGGGCGACGGTGGACCGCACACGGAACACGGTGGACCGGCTGCGGGAGCTGGTGTACCGCTGTGCCCCCGCGACGAGGAGTTCGGCGGCCCCCTGTGGAAGCTGGGCAACCGCTGGTTCGTCCCGCTGCAGGGCGGTCTGATCGCCGTCGTGCACGGCCGCGGCGCCACCACCCTCGGGATCCTCGACCCGGAGACCGGCGAGGTCGTGGACGCGGCGGGCCCCTGGACCGAGTTCGCGCCCACCCTCGCGGTGCACGGCGAGCGGGTCGTCGCGGTCGGTGCCAGCCCGCGCAGCGCGTACGAGGTGGTGGAGCTGGACGCCCGGACCGGACGGGCCCGGGTGGTCGGCGCCGCCCACGACGACGCCGTGGACCCGGCCTACTACCCGGAGCCACAGATCCGCACCTTCACCGGGCCCGCCGGGCGCGACATCCACGCCCACATCTACCCGCCCCACCACCCGGGCTGCGTGGCACCGGGCGAACAGGCGCCGCCGTACGTCGTCCGGGCGCACGGCGGACCCACCGGCCGGGCTCCGCTCGTGCTCGACCTGGAGATCGCCTACTTCACCTCGAGGGGCATCGGCGTCGCCGAGGTCGACTACGGCGGCTCGACCGGGTACGGCCGTGAGTACCGGGACCGGCTGCGCGAGCAGTGGGGCGTGGTCGACGTCGAGGACTGCGCGGCCGTCGCGCTCGCCCTCGCCGACGAGGGCACCGCCGACCGCGACCGGCTCGCCGTGCGCGGCGGCAGCGCCGGCGGCTGGACCGCGGCGGTCTCGCTCGCCACCACCGACGTCTACGCCTGCGGCACGATCCTCTACCCCATCCTCGATCTGGCCGGCTGGGCGACGGGGGAGACCCACGACTTCGAGTCGCAGTACCTGGAGGGCCTGGTCGGGCCGTACGCCGAGGTGCCCGCCCGGTACGCGGAGCGCTCGCCCACCGAACACGCCGACCGGATCGGCGTGCCCTTCCTGCTGCTCCAGGGACTCGACGACGTGATCTGTCCGCCCGCACAGTGCGAGCGCTTCCTGGCCCGCATGGCGGGGCGGCGGGTGCCGCACGCCTACATCGCGTTCGAGGGGGAGGGGCACGGCTTCCGGCGGGCCGAGACGACGGTCCGGGCCCTGGAGTCCGAACTCTCCCTGTACGCACAGGTCTTCGGGCTGCATCCGCCCGGCATTGCGACACTGGAGCTCAGCACGTGAAGGAACTCGTACGGCCGTCCAGGCTCGCCCCCGGTGCGCGGGTGGCCGTCGTCGCGCCCAGCGGGCCGGTGGCGGAGGACCGGTTGCAGGCCGGGCTCGACATCCTGCGCGGCTGGGATCTGGATCCGGTGGTCGCCCCTCATGTGCTGGACGTGCACGACGAGCTGGGGTACCTGGCGGGCTCCGACACCGACCGCGCCGCCGACCTGCAGCAGGCCTGGTGCGACCCGTCCGTGGACGCGGTGCTGTGCGCTCGCGGGGGATACGGAGGCCAGCGGATGGTCGACCTCCTCGACTGGGAGGCGATGCGGGCGGCGGGACCGAAGGTGTTCGTGGGCTTCAGCGACAGCACCGCGCTGCACGAGGCGTTCGCCGTGCGGCTGGGCCTGGTCACGCTGTACGGGCCCGCTGCCGCCGGCGTCGACTTCGTGAAGAACGCCCGAGCGCAGGGACATCTGAGGGCCACGCTCTTCACCCCCGAGACCGTCGGCGTTGTCACCTCCTCCGGTGTCCCCCTGGTGCCGGGGCGGGCCCGGGGCGTCACGATGGGCGGCTGCCTGAGACTGCTCGCGACCGGTTACGGCACGCCCCACACCCGGGCCGGCGCCCGCGGCGGTCTGCTGCTGATCGAGGACGTCGGAGAGCGCGCGTACAGCCTCGACCGGAGCCTCACCCAACTCCTGCGCACCGGCTGGCTCGACGGAGTGCGGGGCATCGCCCTCGGCTCGTGGGACCGCTGCGGCCCGTACGAGGAACTGCGTCCGATGTTCGCCGACCGGCTCTCGGCCCTCGGCGTGCCCGTGCTGGAGGAGTTCGGCTTCGGGCACTGCGGCGGAGCACTGACCGTCCCCTTCGGGGTGGCCGCCGCACTCGACGCCGAAGCGGGCACATTGACGCTCGACGAACCGGCACTGCGCTGATCCCCTTCACCGGCACTCCTCAGGAAACCGCAGGAACACTCGCCCCGGCGGGTCGTAGGGTGGCGGAATGCCGCACAACGCCTCCCCGTATCTCACCGAAGGCCCCCGCGTGGGCATACGGCACTTCACCTACGAGGACGGTGCCGAGTTCACCGCCCGGGTCCGCGAGAGCAAGGAGCTGCATCATCCGTGGCTCTTCCCGCCGGACGGTGCCGCTGCCTACGCGGCGTACGCCGGGCGGCTGATCGAGGATCCCACCAAGGCGGGGTTCCTGGTCTGTGAGAAACAGCAGGGGGGTGCCGTCGCGGGGTTCATCAACATCAACAACATCGTCGAGGGCGGCTTCCAGTGCGGGGCGCTCGGATACGGGGCCTTCGCGCACGCCGCCGGGCGCGGGCTGATGCGGGAGGGGCTGGACCTCGTGGTGGGGTACGCCTTCGGGCCGATGCGGCTGCACCGGCTGGAGATCAACGCGCAGCCCGGCAACGCCGCGTCGATCGCGCTGGCCCGCAGCTGCGGATTCCGGCTGGAGGGCTTCTCGCCGGACATGATCTTCATCGACGGGGCGTGGCGGGATCACGAACGGTGGGCCGTCACCGCGGAGATGAGGGCTTCCGGCCGACCCGTGCGCCGACGCGGATGACCCCCGCCGTGTGACGCGCCGCGTGGGGAGCCACCGGCCGGCCGTGCACGGCTACACGCCGCCGCGGTCCACGTACTCGTACACCGCTCCGTCCGGATGCATGGCGATCAGGTTGCGGCCCGCCGGGGTGGGGACCGGGCCCGCGATGACGCGGGCGCCCAGCTCCGTCAGCACCCGGTTCGCCTCCTCGACGTCCTTGACGGCGATCGTCGCGGTGACTTTGCGCAGCACCTCCAGCTCGGCCTCCGGGCCGCTCATCAGCAGGAAGCAGCCCACCGCGGCGACCTGCACGCCGCCGCGTTCGAAGCGGAGGGCTCTGCCGCCTGCCAGTCGCTCGTAGAAGGGGACCGCGGTCTCCAGGTCGTCGACGCATACGCGCAGCGTGGCTCCCAGAATGTCCATGGGGAGAGCCTAGTTGGGGCGGCGGGAAGAGCGAGATCGTTTCACATGATCCCCTCGTCCCGGCCCGTCGTGGCCGCACCCGTGAGAGTCCAGGCGCGCGAGCGGGGGCGGGCGCCCCTGCCCGTAGCGTTACCCGCCGGTGGCTGCGGGTACCCGGCGGCCATGGACCGCTTGGAGCATCTGGAGCATCTGGACAGGCACCTGGTCGACGAGCTGGCGCAGGTGGCGCGCGAGACCGTGCGCGACGAGCTGCGCGAGCAGACCCGCAAACAACGCCGCAAGGCCATGCTGTACGGCGCGTCGGGCGCCGTCGCCCTGTACGCGGGCGCCGCCCTCGCGCTCGCCGTGGGACTGGCCCTCGCCATCGGTCTGCCGGACTGGGCCGCCGCCCTGATCACCGCGGCGATCCTGGGCGTCGTGGCGTACGTACTGCGCGGCGCGGCCCGGCCTCACACGTCACGCCCCGCACCCCGGCACGACGCGGATGTGCCCGAGGGCGGCGGGCAGCGTGTCGCCGGCGGCAGCGCACCGGGCGTTCCGCCGAGCGGGCTCGGTATGCCGTACCCGCCGATGCCGCCCACCGCGCCCGGCGTGGGCACCCCGGCGGCCGGCGGCGCCGGGACCGCGGTGCCGCGCCGCGGCGACGTCGACCCCGAGCAGCCGCACCACCGGGCGTGATGCGGCGTGCGCGGCTTCCGCAAGGGCTCACTGCCGAGACACGGCAAGGTCGTCGTGGTGACCGGCGCCAGCGGCGGCGTGGGCCGGGCCACCGCCCAGGCCTTCGCCGCCCGAGGGGACAGGGTCGCCCTGCTGGCCCGGGGCCGCGAGGGCCTCGCCGCGGCGGCCGACGACGTGCAGCGGGCCGGCGGTGAGGCGCTCGTCGTCACCGTGGACATGGCCGACGCCAAGGCGGTCGACGACGCCGCCCAGAAGGTCGTCGACGCCTACGGGCACATCGACGTCTGGGTCAACAACGCCTTCGCCGGGGTGTTCGCCCCGTTCACCGAGATCACCGCGGACGAGTTCCGGCGGGTGACCGAGGTGACGTACCTGGGCTATGTGTCCGGCACCCGGGCCGCGCTGCACCACATGCTGCCGCGCGACCGGGGCACCATCGTGCAGGTCGGCTCCACCCTCGCCTACCGCGGGGTTCCGCTGCAGTCCGCGTACTGCGGTGCCAAGCACGCCATCCAGGGCTTCAACGAGTCGCTGCGCTGCGAGCTGCTGCACACCGGCAGCGGGGTCCGTACCACGATGGTGCAGCTGCCCGCCGTCAACACCCCGCAGTTCGACTGGGTGCTGAGCAGGATGCCGGGCCGGGCACGGCCGGTCGCGCCGGTGTTCCAGCCGGAGGTCGCCGCACGGGCGATCGTGCACGCGGCCTCGCACGGGCGGCGCCGCGAGTACTGGGTCGGCGGGCCGACCGTGGCCGCGCTGATCGCCAACGCGGTCGCGCCCGGGGCGCTGGACCGCTATCTGGCGCGGACCGGGTTCGACGCGCAGCAGGACGAGCGGGCCGAAGGGGAGTACGGCAGCGGCCCCGGGAATCTGTGGGCGCCGGCGGACGGGCCGCACGGGCACGACTTCGGCGCGCACGGCCGCTTCGACGACGAGTCGGCGTCCGTCAGCCCCCAGGACTGGGCCTCCCGGAACCGGGGGCGGATGGGAGCGGGGCTGCTGGTCGCCGGAGGGCTGGGGGCCGCGGTGACCGCGGGGCTGCGCCGGGGCGCCGAGCGCCGTTGAGGAAGGCGGGCCGTCCCGGGGCGAATACGACGGACGGGCCGTTGCCGTCCTGTCGCCGGGTCCTGTCGCCGGGCCGGATCCTCAAAGTCAGGAAGCCTGCTGGAGCTGCGGCAGCACCTTGGTGCGGTAGAAGTCGAAGAAGCCGCGCGTGTCCGGGCCGATCTGGTTGACGTAGACCGCGTCGAAGCCGGCGTCGGCGAACTGCGCCAGCTCCGCCACGTGTTCGTCCACGTCGTCGCCGCACACCCGGTTCTCCCGGACCATGTCCTCGGTGACCAGCGTCTGCGCCTGCTCGAAGTGCTTCGGCGAGGGCAGCACCTGGCTCAGCTCACCGGGCAGCTGCTCGTTGGCCCACAGCCGGTGCACGGTGCGTACGGCCTCGTCCTTGTCGGTGTCGTAGCAGACCTTGGTGCCGCCGCTGACCCGCTTTCCGCCGCCGCCGCCCTTGCGGTACTGCTCCACCATCGACGCGTCCGGCATCATCGTGATGTAGCCGTCGCCGACCCGGGCCGCCAGCTTCGTCGCCGCCGGGCCGAAGCCGGAGATGTCGATCGGGACGGGCTCGTCCGGGACGGTGTACAGGCGGGCGTTCTCCACCGTGTAGTGCGGGCCGTGGTGGTTGACCTCCTCGCCGGTGAACAGCCGGCGCATGATCTGGATGGACTCCTCCAGCATCTCCAGGCGTACGTGGGCGGGCGGCCAGGCGTCGCCGAGGACGTGCTCGTTGAGCGCCTCACCGCTGCCGACGCCCAGCCGGAAGCGGCCCTCGGTCATCACCGCACTGGTCGCCGCGGCCTGTGCCACCACCGCCGGGTGGATGCGCACGGTCGGGCAGGTCACGGCCGTCTCGACGGGCAGGGACACGGCCTCGGACAGGGCGCCGATCACCGACCAGACGAAGGGGCTCTGGCCCTGCGCGTCGTTCCAGGGGTGGTAGTGGTCGGAGATCCACAGTGACTGGAACCCGGCCTGTTCGGCCATCCGCGCCTGCTCGATGAGCTCCGCGGGACCGTACTGCTCGCACGAGAGGAAGTAGCCGTACTCGGGCATGGGGGGTGTGCCTCCACGAGGTGGGCGGACGGTTCGCCGTCCCGAGTACCCGGGCGCCCGGGCGGAAACCGGGCCCGCGCGGCCGGCGGCGCACGTTTGGGTGTCCTGGCCAGGGGGACGCGGAAGGCTCCCGAGGTACGCGACCAGCCCCGGAGGCGAACCGTGAGTCGACCCCGCATCGTGATCGTCGGCGCCGGCTTCGCGGGATACCGGACGGCCCGAGAACTGGCCCGGATGTCCCGCGGCAAGGCCGACATCACCCTGCTGAACCCGACCGACTACTTCCTCTACCTGCCCCTTCTGCCCCAGGTCGCCGCCGGGGTCCTGGAGCCTCGCCGGGTCACCGTCTCCCTGTCGGGCACCCTGCCGCGGGTGCGCCTGGTGCTCGGAGAGGCCGACGGGATCGACCTCGACGGGCAGACCGTGCACTACACCGACCCCGAGGGCGGCGAGGGCACCCTGGCGTACGACCGGCTCGTGCTCGCCGTCGGCAGTGTCAACAAGCTGCTTCCGATCCCCGGGGTCGCCGAGCACGCGCACGGCTTCCGCGGACTGCCCGAGGCGCTGTACCTGCGCGACCACGTCACCCGGCAGGTGGAGCTCGCCGCCGCCGCCGACGACCCGGAGAGCTGCGCCGCACGCTGCACCTTCGTGGTGGTCGGCGCCGGCTACACCGGCACCGAGGTCGCCGCGCACGGGCAGCTGTACACCGACGCGCAGGTGCGCAAGCACCCCTTGCGCCAGGGCATACGGCCCCGCTGGCTGCTCCTCGACGTCGCGCCGCGCGTCCTGCCCGAGCTGGACGAGCACCTGTCCCGCACCGCCGACCGCACCCTGCGGGAGCGGGGCGTGGAGGTGCGCATGGGGACCTCCGTGAAGGAGGCCACGCCGAACGGAGTGCTGCTGACGGACGGCGAGTTCGTCGAGACGCGGACGCTGGTGTGGTGCGTGGGCGTACGGCCGGATCCGCTCGTCGAGAGCACCGGGCAGCCCCTGGAGCGTGGCCGGATCATCGTCGACCCGTACCTCCAACTCCCCGGTCGGCCCGAGGTGTTCGCGTGCGGGGACGCCGCCGCCGTACCGGATCTGAACGACCCCGGGAAGTACACGCCGATGACCGCGCAGCACGCCTGGCGGCACGGCAGGACGGTGGCCCGCAACGTCGCCGCCTCGCTCGGCGTCGGGGAGAAGCGGCCCTACCGGCACAAGGACCTGGGGTTCGTGGTGGACCTGGGCGGCGCGAAGGCGGCCGCCAATCCGCTCGGCATCCCGCTGTCCGGGCCGGCCGCCGGTGCGGTCACCCGTGGCTACCACCTCGCGGCGATGCCCGGCAACCGGGTCCGGGTCGCCGCGGACTGGCTGCTGGACTCCGTACTGCCGCGCCAGGCCGTCCAGTTGGGGCTCGTACGGTCCTGGTCGGTGCCCCTGGACACGGCGTCGCCGGAGCTGCCACGGATGCCGGGCGGGCCGGAGCGGCGGCAGGACGGGCAGGACGGGCAGGACCGGCAAGGCAGGCAGGTAGCGGAGGCCGCCCGGTCGGGGCCCGGCGCGGCGACGGCGGAGGACACGAAGCCGGCGGGCCCCCGGTCCGGACCGCCCTCCGAGCCATCGGGCAGCCGACCCGGCGACGATCCGGCGAAGACCAGGCCGGGCCCGGAGCCCGCGAGGAACCAGCCGGGCCCGGAGCCTGCGAGGAGCCAGCCGGGTATCGAGCCCGCCAGGAATCAGCCCGGCCCCGAGCCGGCTAAGGGTCAGCCGGGCCCGGAGCCTGCGAGGAACCAGCCGGGCCCGGAGCCTGCGAGGAACCAGCCGGGCCCGGAGCCTGCGAGGAACCAGCCGGGCCCGGAGCCTGCGAGGAACCAGCCGGGCCCCGAGCCGGCTAAGGGTCAGCCGGGTCCCGAGTCGGCTACGAGTCAGCCGGGCCCGGAGCCCGCGAGGAACCAGCCGGGCCCGGAGCCTGCGAGGAGCCAGCCGGGCCCGGAGCCTGCCAAGGGCCAGCCGGGTATCGAGCCCGCCAGGAACCAGCCGGGCCCGGAGCCTGCGAGGAACCAGCCGGGCCCGGAGCCTGCCAAGGGCCAGCCGGGTATCGAGCCCGCCAGGAACCAGCCGGGCCCGGAGCCCGCGAGGAACCAGCCGGGTCCCGAGCCCGCCAGGAACCAGCCCGGCCCCGAGTCGGCGAAGAGCCAGCCGGGCCCCGAGCCGGCCAAGAACCAGCCGGGTCCCGAGCCCGCCAAGAACCAACCCGGCCCTGGCCCCGCCCCGGGCCCCGTCCCCGGCCCCGCCGTGGACCGGACCGGGGGTGCGCCCGCCGGGGAGCACCCCGCCGGTGAGCCCCGCGACGTCCCCGGGCCCGTCCGGCGTACCGACGAAACCCCCGCTGAAGGAGACTCATGAACACCCGTGAACTCGTCGACCTGGCCCAGCAGTTGCGCGTCGACAGCGTGCGTGCCTCGGCCGCCGCGGGCTCCGGGCACCCGACCTCGTCGATGTCCGCCGCGGACCTGATGGCCGTACTCCTCGCCAACCACTTCCGCTTCGACTTCGACCGCCCCGCCCACCCGGGCAACGACCGCTTCGTCCTGTCCAAGGGGCACGCCTCGCCCCTGCTGTACTCCGCCTACAAGGCGGCCGGTGTCGTGGACGACGAGGAACTGCTGACCTTCCGCAAGCTCGGCAGCCGGCTCGAAGGGCATCCGACGCCCCGGCAGCTGCCCTGGGTCGAGACGGCCACCGGATCGCTCGGGCAGGGGCTGCCCGTCGGCGTGGGGATCGCGCTGTCCGGCAAGCGCCTCGACCGCACCGGATACCGGGTGTGGGTGCTGTGCGGGGACAGCGAGATGGCCGAGGGCTCGGTCTGGGAGGCCGCCGAGCACGCGGGGCACGAGCACCTCGACAACCTCACCGCGATCGTCGACGTCAACCGGCTCGGCCAGCGCGGCCCGACCCGGCACGGACACGACCTCGACGCCTACGCGCGCCGCTTCCAGGCGTTCGGCTGGCACACCGTCGAGGTGGACGGCCACGACGTCGACGCGATCGACCGGGCGTACGGCGAGGCGGTCTCCACCACGGGGCAGCCGACCGCGATCCTCGCCCGCACCCTCAAGGGCAAGGGTGTCGCCGACGTCGAGGACCGGGAAGGTCTGCACGGCAAGCCGCTGAAGAACGCCGACGAGGCCATCGACGAGCTCGGCGGGGTGCGGGACATCCGTGTCGAGGTGCACGAGCCGCCGGCCGCCCGCATGCTGCACGCCGTACGCGCCGGGCATCTCGAACTGCCGCGCTGGGACAAGGGCGGCGACGACGTGGCCACCCGCAACGCCTTCGGGCAGGCTCTCGCGGCGCTCGGCACGGGACGCGGTGACGTCGTCGCCCTCGACGGTGAGGTCGGCGACTCCACGCGCGCGGAGTTCTTCGCCAAGGAGCATCCCGACCGCTACTTCGAGTGCTACATCGCCGAACAGCAGATGGTCGCCGCCGCCGTCGGGCTCGCCGCGCGTGGCTGGGTGCCGTACGCCTCGACCTTCGCCGCCTTCCTGACCCGGGCGTACGACTTCATCCGCATGGCGTCCATCAGCGGCTCCGGCATCAACCTGGTCGGCTCGCACGCGGGCGTCGCGATCGGCCAGGACGGGCCCAGCCAGATGGGTCTGGAGGACCTGGCGATGATGCGGGCGATCCACGGCTCGACCGTGCTGTACCCGTGCGACGCCAACCAGACCGCGCACCTGGTCGCCCAGATGGCGAACCTGGAGGGCGTCCGCTATCTGCGGACCTCGCGCGGCGAGAGCCCGGTGATCTACGGCCCCGACGAGGAGTTCCCGATCGGCGGCAGCAAGGTGCTGCGCTCCTCCGGCCAGGACCGGATGACGATCGTCGCGGCGGGCGTCACCGTGCCCGAGGCGCTGGCCGCCGCCGACACGCTGGAGGCGGAGGGCATCCGGGTGCGGGTGATCGACCTGTACTCGGTCAAGCCCGTCGACCGGCGCACCCTGCGCCAGGCCGCCGAGGAGACCGGCTGCCTGGTCACCGTTGAGGACCACCGGGAGGAGGGCGGTCTCGGCGACGCCGTGCTCGAGGCCTTCCTCGACGGGCGGCCCGTGCCGCGGCTGGTGCGCCTCGCCGTTCGTACGATGCCCGGCTCGGGCTCTCCCGACGAGCAGCTCCACGCGGCGGGCATCGACGCCGAGTCGATCGCGGCGGCCGGGAAGCTGCTGGTGGAGGAGGCGGTCGTGCGGTGAGCGGCGACGGATCACGCACGGTCCGGGCGGGGCGGCGCACGGTGGAGGTGCACCGCCCGGACAAGGTGCTCTTCCCCGGGGACGGCGGCGCGAAGGAGTACACCAAGAGCGATCTCGTCGACTACTACCGGTCGGTCGCCCCCTTCATGCTGCCGCACCTGCGCGGCCGTCCGCTGATGCTGGAGCGGCACCCGGACGGCATCGCCGGACCCCGGTTCATGCAGAAGAACACCCCGGAGAACTACCCGGAGTGGATCACCCGGGCCGAGCTGGCCAAGGAGGGCGGCACCGTCTGCCACACCGTGTGCGACGACACCGCCACCCTGCTCTACCTCGCCGACCAGGCCGCCCTCACCGTGCACCGCTGGCTGTCCCGGGTCGGGCGCGTCGACCGGCCCGACCGGATGGTCTTCGACCTGGACCCGTACGGGGACGCGGGAGATTCCGGGGATGGCGGGAAGGTCGGAGGCCCGTTCGCGGCGGTGCGCGAGGCGGCCGTGCTGCTGGGGGAGCTCCTCGACGAGCTGAAACTGCCCTCGGCGCTGATGACCACCGGCTCGCGAGGACTGCACGTGATCGTGCCGGTCGACGGACGGCACGACTTCGACGAGGTACGGGCCTTCGCCCGGGACGTCGCCGACACCCTCGTCGCCGGCCACCCCGACCGCTTGACGACCGCGGCCCGCAAGAAGGAGCGCGGTGGGCGGCTCTACCTCGACGTACAGCGCAACGCCTACGCCCAGACCGCGGTCGCGCCCTACACCGTCCGCGCCAAGCCGGGCGCGCCCGTGGCGACGCCGCTTGCCTGGAGCCAGCTGGACGACCCGGGCCTCGACGCCCGCCGCTGGACCATCGACGACGCCGTCGACCAGGCCCGCACGAACCCGTGGGCCGGTGTGATGACCCGGGGGAGGGCGCTCGGCCCGGCCAGACGTCTGCTGAACGCATTGCGTGGCTGACGCACGTACCACCTCTGAGCAGGCATGACGCGCCCGCTCTCGGACGCATGCCCGCTCGCAGGTTTGGCCAACGGCCGAGCGGCCACCCGGAGTTAGAGGTGGCCATGGCGAACACAAAGAGCACTTCAGAATCACAGAATTCACAAGATTCCCGCAAAAGGGAAGAAAAGGACACGGAGCGCAACATGGCGGAAGACCGGCCGAACCCCATGGAGGTGCTGCGCCAGGCGCGTACCCAGCTGGCGGAGCTCACCGGCATGGCCGCCGAGAACGTCTCGTCCTTCGAGCAGACGGAGGAGGGCTGGTCGCTGGAGATCGAGGTTCTCGAACTCTCCCGCGTGCCCGACACGATGAGCCTGATGGCGAGCTACCAGGTCGACCTCGACCCACAGGGGCAGCTCACCGGCTACCGGCGCGTGCGCCGTTACGAGCGCGGGCGGGCCGACGCACACAGGCAGGGCGGTCGCTAGGCGACCACCCACCCCAGTACCCGTTCACCAGTCACAGACAAGGAGGCGCGGTCGACATGACCGTTGTCCCGGCCCAGCAGAGCGGCGGCGGAGGCGGCAGCAGCGGCCTCTACGACGTTCTGGAGCTCGTCCTCGACAGGGGTCTCGTCATCGACGCGTTCGTACGGGTCTCCCTGGTCGGCATCGAGATCCTGAAGATCGACATACGTGTCGTCGTGGCCAGCGTCGACACCTACCTGCGCTTCGCCGAGGCGTGCAACCGCCTCGACCTGGAGGCGGGCCCGCGCAAGAGCCCCGGCCTGCCCGACATGGTCGGCGAGATCACCGAGTCCGGCGCGCGCGGCAAGTCCAAGGGAGCGCTGTCCGGCGCGGCGGAGACCGTCTCCGGCGCCTTCAAGCAGGCCCGTGAGGAAGGCCAGACCGAGTCCAGGCCTCGTCCGCGCAAGTCCACGGCATCGCGCAGGAAGGAGGAAGAGGAGTGAGCACGTACGTCTACGGCATCACGGCCGCGTCTCATCCTTCGCTGCCCGAGGGCATGGGGGGCGTCGGCGAGCCGCCGCGTCCCGTGCGCATCCTGAAGGCGGGCGAGCTGGCGGCGATCGTCAGCGACGCGCCCGAGGGACTGCGCCCCAAGCGCAGGGACCTGCTCGCCCACCAGACCGTCCTGAGCGAGTCCGGCGCGGAGGGCTGCGTCCTGCCCATGCGGTTCGGCAGTCTCGCCCCCGACGACGAGTCCGTCACCGGAGTGCTCAGCGAACGCGCCGACCACTACCTGGAGCGGCTGCGCGCCCTGGACGGCAAGGTCGAGTACAACGTGAAGGCCGTCCACAACGAGGAGGCCGTGCTGCACCGGGTGATGTCCGAGAACCCGGAGGTGCGCGCCCTGACCGAGGCCAACCGGCAGGCGGGCGGCGGCAGCTACGAGCAGCGGCTCCATCTCGGCGAGATGGTGGTGGCCGCGGTCAAGGCCCGGGAGGGCGAGGACGCGACCGACGTACGGCACACCCTGGAACCGGTCGCCGAGGCGGTGAGCGTGGGCCCCGAGTCCAGCGGCTGGCTCGCCAACCTCTCGTTCCTGGTGGCCCGCGACGAGGCCGCGTCCTTCCTGGCCGCGGTGGACCAGGTCCGCAAGGGCCACCCGCACCTCGAACTGCGCGTCAACGGCCCCCTGCCGCCGTACAGCTTCGTCGAGCCCGGCCCCGGCGAGCCCGTGGGCACCACCCTGGGCGCGGACCACGCGGAACACGCGGAGGAGTGAGGCGGTCGTGGGACTGATCGGAGAGGTGCTGCTGCTGCCGTTCGCACCGGTGCGCGGCAGTGCCTGGGTCATGAGACAGGTACTGAACGAGGCGGAACGCCTCTACTACGACCCGGCCGCGGTCCGGGCCGAACTCGGCCAACTCGAAGAGCTGCTCGAGGCGGGCGAGATCGACGAGGAGGAGTTCGACCGCAGAGAGGACGAACTCCTCGACCGACTGGAGATCGGCCTTCGCGGTGGCGCGGGGACCGGGGACGGGACGGCACAATGAACCGAGTGGGACTGGGCCTCGCGGTAGGGGCCGGCTACGTCCTCGGACGTACCAAGAAGATGAAGATGGCGTTCGCGGTCGGCACTCTCGTGGCCGGCAAGCGGATGCATCTGAGCCCGCGGGCGCTCGCCGACCTGGCGTCCCAGCAGCTGCGGAACAATCCGCAGTTCAAGGAGATCGGCGACCAGCTGCGCGAGGACCTGCGTGGCGTCGGCAAGGCGGCCTCCGGGGCCATGGTGGAACGGCAGATCGACTCGATCGCCGACCGCCTGCACGGCCGTACCTCCCAGGTCCGCGACCAGCTCGCGGGCGTGGTGCCGGATCCCACGGACCTCGGCTCCAAGGGCGACTCGCAGGACGAGGAGCCCGAGGACGAGTACGAGGAGTCGGAAGCCGACGAGACCGAAGAGGCGGACGAGGAGCCTGAAGCCGAAGCGGCCGACGACTCCGAGGAGGCCGAGGACTCCGACGAGGCCGACGATTCCGACGAGGAATCCGAGCCGCGCCGCCGCCCGGCGGCGAAGAAGGCCGCCAAGAAGGCGCCCGCGAAGAAGGCCCCGGCGAAGAAGGCGGCTGAGAAGGCGCCCGCGAGGAAGGCTCCCGCCAAGAAGACGGGTGCGAAGAGGACGGCCGCGACCAGGGATGCCGCCCGCGGCGCCCGGACCCGCGTGCCGAAGGGTGGTGCTGAGCGATGACCGACACTCTGGGAACGGCGCGGGGCGTCACCGACAAGGCGAAGGACCAGGCGACGGGCAACCCGCTCACCGACGTGGCCAAGAGCGAGGCCGTGGACCGGCTCAAGGCCGAGGTGCAGGAGTACCTCGCCGCCCAGGCCCAGCGCCTGCTGGTCGGCGCCGGCCGCAAACTCGGCGAGACCACCGGCAAGCTGAACGACATCGCCGAGGGCAACAGCCCCGGCTTCGCCAAGCTCGCCCTCGACGGGGGCCGCAAGCTCGCCGAGGGCAAGGGGCCGATGCGGTCCGCGCTGGAGCTCGGCGCCTCGCGCGCCAAGGACAGTGTGGTCGGCGCCTTCAAGAACCTCGGCGGCAAGGGCAAGGGCAAGAAGAAGGGCGGGGGCGGCCAGAAGCCGATCGTCATCATCGAGTTCATCGATGTCGGCGTCCCGCTGCGCACCGCCTACGACCAGTGGACCCAGTACAAGGACTTCAGCACGTTCGCCAAGGGCGTCAAGAGCGCGAACCGCGCCGACGACACGCACTCCGACTGGCAGCTGAAGGTCTTCTGGTCCAGCCGCAGCTGGAAGGCCCATACCACCGAACAGCTGCCCGACGACCGGATCGCCTGGAACTCGGAGGGTGCCAAGGGCACCACCAGGGGCGTCGTCTCCTTCCACCGCCTCGGCGACAACCTCACCCGTGTCCTGCTGGTCATCGAGTACTACCCCTCGGGTTTCTTCGAGAAGACCGGCAACATCTGGCGCGCCCAGGGCCGCCGGGCCCGGCTCGACCTGAAGAACTTCGCCCGCCACATCACCCTCAAGGGCGAGGCGGAGGACAGCTGGCGCGGCGAGATACGCGACGGCGAGGTCGTGAAGAGCCACGAGGACGCCGTGGCCGAGGAGGAGGAAGAGTCGGCCGAGGAAGCCTCCGAGGAGGAGTCGGCCAAGGACGCCCCCGAGGAAGAGGGCGAGGAGGCGTACGAGGACGAGGAAGAAGGCCCGTACGCCGAGGAGGAGACCGAGGACGAGCCCGAGGAGGACGAAGAGGAGGAGAAGGGCGAGTACGACGAGGAGGAGGAGCCGGAGGAGGATGAGGAGCCGGCGGCCGAGGCGCAGGACGAGGTCGAGGAAGAGGACGACTACCAGTACGCGGACGGTGGGAAGCGACGATGACGACCCCCAGCCGGCTGCCCGAACCCTACGGCCAGAGCAGCGGCGCCAACCTCGCGGACATCCTGGAACGCGTCCTCGACAAGGGCATCGTCATCGCCGGTGACATCCGCATCAACCTGCTCGACATCGAACTCCTCACCATCAAGCTGCGCCTCATCGTCGCCTCCGTCGACAAGGCCAAGGAGATGGGCATCGACTGGTGGGAGGACGACCCCGCGTTGTCCTCCGGCGCCCGTCGCAAGGAACTCGCCCGGGAGAACGCCGAGTTGCGCGAGCGGCTGGCCGAACTCGAGTCCGCCGACGGCCGGGAGGCACCATGACAGGACTGCGGTACGTCTACGCCGTCTGCCGCCCCTTCGGCACTCCCCTGCAGGCCCAGCTGACGGGCGTGGCCGGCGACCCGCCCAGAATGCTGCACCACCACGGTCTGGTCGCCGTGGTCAGCCATGTGCCGGAGCGGGACTTCGCCGAAGGACCGCTCCACAAACATCTCGAGGACCTGGACTGGCTGACCGCGACCGCCCGCGCCCACCAGGGCGTGATCGACGCGCTCACCGTCGTCACCACCCCGCTGCCGCTGCGCCTGGGCACCGTCTTCCGGGACGACAGTGGCGTCCGCGTGATGATGGAGGAGCGCGAGGACTCGTTCCGGCGCACCCTCGACCGGCTGCAGGGGCGGGTGGAGTGGGGCGTCAAGGTGTACGTCGAGGCGGGCGCCGCGGACAAGGCGGACAGCGGGGAAAGCGGGACCTCGCCGGAAAAGCCCGCATCGGGACGGGACTATCTGCGTCAGCGGCGCACGGCGGTGCGCACGAACGAGACCCGGTGGCAGCAGGCGGAGGCTTTCGCCAACCGGCTGCACGAAACGCTTTCCGCGCACGCCGAGAATTCTCGGCTGCACGCCCCGCAGAATCCCGCCCTTTCCGGTGTCTCCGGACAGAACGTGCTTAATGCGGCCTATCTCGTGTCGCGCACCGTATCCGAGGAGTTCGTGGAACTCGTGGACCGCACGAAAGGTGAGGTACCGGGAATGCGCGTGGAACTCACCGGCCCCTGGGCCGCGTATTCCTTCGCGGGTGAGTCCCCGGGGGAGGAGGACCGGTGACGGTGATCGAGCGCCGTGAGGTCGCGCTGGTGGACCTCCTCGACCGGCTGCTCGCCGGCGGGGTCGTCATCACGGGCGACATCACCCTGCGCATCGCGGACGTCGACCTGGTCCGCATCGACCTGAACGCGCTGATCAGCTCGGTGAACGAGCAGGTGCCGTCACCGTGGGGGGAGTTGTCGTGACCGAGCGGCACAACGGGAGCGAGCCGCACAACGGGAGTGGGCCGCACACCGGGAGTGGGCCGCACGACGGGAGCCGGCCGCGCAACCACCGGACCGAGCGGCACAACCGGATGGACCTCGACCCCGACACGGTCGAGAGGGACCTGGTCAAGCTCGTCCTGACCGTGGTGGAACTGCTGCGCCAGCTCATGGAACGCCAGGCGCTGCGCCGCTTCGACGAAGGCGGCCTGAGCGAGGAGCAGGAGGAGCGCATCGGGCTCACCCTGATGCTGCTCGACGACCGTATGACCGAACTGCGCGAGCGGTACGGACTGCGGCCCGAGGACCTCAATCTGGACCTCGGGCCGCTCGGACCTCTTCTGCCCCGGGAATGAATCCCGGTTTTTTCCCCGGGATTCATTCCCGGGGTCAGCTCACCACCTGTACCAGCGGCCCCTGCCTCCACCCGCGGTTGTGCTCCGCATCAGGAAGCCCAGAAGCCATAGCACCAGAACAGCCAGCGCAATCCACCAGAGAATCTTCACTGCGAATCCGGCACCGAAAAGGATCAGTACCAGAAGCAGTACCAGCAGGATGGGAACCATAGTGTGAACCTCCTGCATTCCGTGTTTCCCGGAAATGGGGATTCAGGCTTCCTTTCGGCACAGAATCTCTGCGTGCAGCACACTGAACCAGCCGTCCTCCTGCTGCCCCCATTCCCGCCAGGCCGCGGAGACCGCCCGCAGCTCCTCGTGACTCGCGTGCCCGCCCTCCACGGCCCGCTCGGCGTACGCCGAGGCCAGGGTGCGGTCGGCCCACAGGCCGCTCCACCACTCCCGCTCCTCGGCGGTGGCGAAGGTCCAGGTGCCGGAGGTCGCCGTGATGTCCGTCAGGCCCGCGCGCAGCGCCCAGGACTTCAGCCGGCGCCCGGCGTCCGGCTCGCCGCCGTTGGCGCGGGCGACCCGCCGGTACAGGTCCAGCCAGGCGTCCATGCCGGGCGTCTCGGGGTGCCAGGTCATCGCCGCGTAGTCCGAGTCCCGGACGGCGATCAACCCGCCCGGGGCGGTGACCCGCCTCATCTCGCGCAGCGCCTGCACCGGATCGCCGACGTGCTGCAGCACCTGGTGGGCGTGGACCACGCAGAACGTGTCGTCCGGGAAGTCCAGGGCGTGCACGTCCGCGACCGCGAAGCCGACGTTGGTCAGGCCCCGTCCGGCGGCGGTGGCCCGGGCCTGGTCCAGGATGCCCGGCGCGTGGTCGACGCCGGTGACGTGTCCGTCGGGGACCAGCGCGGCCAGGTCGGCGGTGATCGTGCCGGGCCCGCAGCCGATGTCCAGGACGTTCATGTGCGGCTTCAGTGAACCGAGGAGGTAGGCCGCCGAGTTGGCGGCGGTGCGCCAGGTGTGCGAACGCAGCACCGACTCGTGGTGTCCGTGCGTGTAGACGGCGGTCTCCTGCGGCTTCGACATGGACGGCTCCCTGTTCGGCGTCTCCTCGGTACGCCTCACGGTACGCGCGCATGTCGAATAATGAGATACGCGTTTTGCCATATGGACTGGCGGATGATCAGGCGGCGGGCAGCGGGCGGTACACGGTGAGCGCCCTGGGCAGCTTCTCCAGCGTCACCTCGCCCTCCACCTCGGTGACCTCACCGTCGTAGGCGAGGAGCGTGCCCGGGGCGACTCCGGACAGGTGCAGCCGGCCCACCTGGACCGCCGCGTGCGCGGGGGAGCGGGTCAGCGGACCGGCGACGGCGGCCGCCAGCAGGCGCAGCGCCGGCCGGCGCCCGCCGTGCACCACCCGTACATCGAGCCGCCCGTCCGCGAGGTCGCGGCGCCGACCGGGCGTGAGACCCATCCGGTGGTAGGTGCCGTTGCCGGCGAACAGCAGCCACAGCGGCCGTGCCTCGCCGCGGAACCCGGCCTCCAGCGGGTGCCCGCCCGCCCGCGCCACGCGCAGCGCCGCGAGGACTCCGGCCGGCCAGCCGCCGATCCGGTGCGACCAGCGCTCCCGCTCGCGCACCAGCTCCGGATACACGCCCAGGCTGCACGTGTTGACGAAGATGCCCTGCCGCTCCCCGCAGCTGAAGCTGCCCACGTCCGCCAGCATCCCCTCGCCCTGCCGGACGGCCCGGCTCAGATCGCGGACCCCCTCCACGCCCAGGTCGTACGCGAAGTGGTTCAGCGTGCCGCCGGGCAGCACCGCGAGCGGCAGGCCGTGCCGCAGGGCGATCCCGGCGGCGGTGTTGACCGTGCCGTCGCCGCCGCACACACCGAGCACCCGGGCGCGGGCCGCCGCCTTCTCCAGCTCGGCCGGGACATCGGCCGGTTCGCACTCGACGACCTCGGCCGCGGGCAGCGCGTCCCGCAGGGCGCGCACCCGGTCGGCGGTGCCCGAGGCGGTGTTGGCGACCACGACCAGGCCCTCGCCGTCCGGCAGCGCGGGAACGTCCGCGCGGGTCCGGGCCGGCGGCACGCCCTGGGCGCGGGTGGGCACCAGGCTCCGTACGACGAACGCGGCGCCCGCGCCCAGCGCCGCGCCCGCAAGTACGTCGCTCGGGAAGTGGACGCCGGTGTAGACGCGGGACATGGCCACCGAGAAGGCGACCGGCGCCACGACCGCGCCCCAGGACGGCGACTCCAGGGCCACCCCCGCCGCGAACGCCGCCGCCGACGCCGAGTGGCCGGACGGGAAGGACGTGGTGATCGGCTGCCGCTTCAGCTGCCGCACCAGCGGAACCGGGTCCAGGACGGGCCGCGGGCGGCGCACCGAGCGCTTGCCGAGGGTGTTGATGGTCAGGGAGGCCAGGCTGAGCGAGGCGAGACCCCGCACGGCCGCCCGGCGGGCGCGGGGGGTGCGGCTCGCGGCCATCGCGGCCGCCGTCGCGAACCACAGCACTCCGTGGTTCGCGCTTCGGCTCAGCCGCGGCAGGACCGGTTCGGCGGCGGGCCAGTCCCGCCCGGCGGCGAACTCGAACAACCGGCAGTCCAAGGACAGCAGCCGGTCACGCAGGGCATGGGGGCCGGGCTTCAGGACGGTGAGGTCGACGTCTGGGCTCATGCACTCCCGGATACCCTGAAGGGGCCGTTTCTTGTCCGGCGGGCCGTGTACCTGGAGGAACCCCGCATGCGTCTGCTGCTCATCCGTCACGGCCAGACCCCCACCAACGTGCGCTTCCTGATGGACACCGCCGTCCCGGGCCCCGGCCTGACCGAACTCGGCGAGCGCCAGGCCGCCGCACTGCCGCAGGCCCTCGCCGACGAGGACATCGAGGCCCTGTACGCCTCCACCCTCGTCCGCACGCAGCTCACCGCCGCGCCCCTGGCCGCCGCCCGCGGCCTCGATGTGCGGGTCCGGGACGGCATCCGGGAGCTGTCCGCGGGAGACCTGGAGATGCTGCCGGGACACTCGGAGCACGGCCGGACGTACATGGAGACCGTGTTCGCCTGGGCGGCCGGCGACACGGGGCTGCGGATGCCGGGCGGGGAGAGCGGAGCCGAGGCGCTGGCGCGGTACGACGCCGTGGTCGCCGAGGCCGCCGCGAGCGGGGCCTCGGCGGTCGCCATGGTCAGTCACGGGGCGGCGATCAGGATGTGGACGGCGGCCCGCGCGGACAACGTCGACGTGGCCTTCGCGGCCGCCCGCCCGCTGGACAACACCGGCGTGGTGATCCTGGAGGGATCGCCGTCCGACGGCTGGAAGGCCCTGTCGTGGGCGGGCGCGGTCGTCATCCCCGCGGGCGAGGGCGGTCCCGCGGGGCGGCCGGTCGACCCGGCCTGAGCGTTTACCGGTTTGCCCGTCCTCACCGGTGGCCCGCACAATGCGGCCTCATGGGACATCTGGAAGCAGCACACCTCGAGTACTACCTCCCCGACGGGAGGGCCCTGCTCGGCGACGTGTCCTTCCGGGTGGGCGAAGGGGCCGTCGTGGCCCTCGTCGGGCCCAACGGCGCCGGCAAGACCACCCTGCTCCGGCTCATCTCCGGCGAGCTCAGACCACACGGCGGGACCGTCACCGTCAGCGGCGGCCTGGGGGTGATGCGCCAGTTCGTCGGCTCGGTACGGGACGAGACGACCGTACGGGACCTGCTCGCGTCGGTGGCGCCGCCCCGTATCCGGGAGGCCGCCCGGGCCGTCGACAAGGCCGAGCACGCCATGATGACCGTCGACGACGAGGCCGCCCAGCTCCAGTACGCGCAGGCCCTGTCCGACTGGGCGGAGGCGCGCGGCTACGAGTCCGAGACGCTGTGGGACATGTGCACCATGGCCGCGCTCGGCGTGCCCTACGAGAAGGCGCAGTTCCGGGAGGTGCGCACGCTCTCCGGCGGTGAGCAGAAGCGGCTGGTCCTGGAGGCGCTGCTGCGCGGCACCGACGAGGTGCTGCTGCTCGACGAGCCCGACAACTACCTCGACGTGCCCGGCAAGCGCTGGCTGGAGGAGCGTCTGAAGGAGACCCGCAAGACGGTCCTGTTCGTCTCCCACGACCGCGAGCTGCTGGCCCGCGCCGCGCAGAAGATCGTCTCCGTCGAGCCCTCGCCCGCGGGCGCGGACGCCTGGGTGCACGGCGGCGGTTTCGCCACCTACCACGAGGCCCGGCGCGAGCGCTTCGCCCGCTTCGAGGAACTGCGCAGGCGCTGGGACGAGAAGCACGCCCAGCTGAGGAAGCTGGTCCTGAACCTCCGTCAGGCGGCGTCCATCAGCCACGAGCTGGCCTCCCGCTACCAGGCCGCCCAGACCCGGCTGCGCAAGTTCGAGGAGGCGGGACCGCCGCCGGAGCCGCCGCGCGAGCAGGACATCAGGATGCGGCTCAAGGGCGGTCGTACCGGCGTCAGGGCCGTCACCTGCAAGGGACTTGAACTCACCGGCCTGATGAAGCCCTTCGACCTGGAGGTCTTCTACGGCGAACGGGTCGCCGTCCTCGGCTCCAACGGCTCCGGCAAGTCGCACTTCCTGCGGCTGCTGGCCGGTGAGGAGGTGGCGCACTCGGGCGAGTGGAAGCTCGGGGCCCGCGTGGTGCCCGGGCACTTCGCCCAGACGCACGCCCACCCCGAACTGGAGGGCCGCACCCTCCTGGACATCCTGTGGAAGGAGCACGCCCAGGACCGGGGCGCCGCCATGTCCCGGCTGCGCCGCTACGAACTCACCGGCCAGGCCGAACAGCGCTTCGAACGGCTCTCCGGCGGCCAGCAGGCCCGCTTCCAGATCCTCCTGCTGGAGCTCCAGGGCGTCACGGCCCTGCTCCTGGACGAGCCGACCGACAACCTCGACCTGGAGTCCGCCGAAGCCCTTCAGGAGGGGCTGGAGGCCTTCGACGGCACGGTCCTCGCGGTCACCCACGACCGCTGGTTCGCCCGCTCCTTCGACCGCTACCTCGTCTTCGGCAGCGACGGCCGGGTCCGGGAGACGACGGAGCCGGTGTGGGACGAGCGGAGGGTGGAGCGCGCCCGCTGAGACGGCCGGGGCCGGATCTCGAAGGCACCCGGATGGCATGAAGGGGCCCGGTGACCCACAGGTCACCGGGCCCGCTTCGCACACGGCTCAGTCACACGGCGGCTCTCGGCCGCCCGGCCCGCTCACGTCCAGCGCAACAGCGCCCCCAGGCCGCCCACCGGGACCTCCCGCTCGGCCTCCTCGGCCTGGCCGGGACCGGCCTGGACGCTCTGCCCCGTCGCCGGTGTCACCGAGATCGCCGGGGCACCCGTCGCGACCGCAGAGCGGATCAGCGCGTCGTCCGCGCGGGCCGACCAGGAGTTCTGCTCGCCGAGGATCTTGAGGTCCGTACGGCGTACCGCCAGCTGGTCGGGATCCTCACCGATCCACACCTCACGGTGCGCGTCGGGACCGTCCGGACGGATCAGCAGCTCGTCGATACGGTGCTCGCGCGCCGCCTCGACCAGCGCCGGCACGCCCTCGACCGCCCCGGCTCGCCCGTCGTCGCCCGGACTGCGGGCCGCGAGGAACCGTTCCAGTTCCCGCTCGGCCCGCTGCCGCACATGCGTGGCGCGCGCCTGCTCCACGTCCTCGTCGAGCAGCCTGCTCCCGGTGCCGTGCGGAGCCTCCACCGCCAGCTCGTGCAGCCGCTTCGGCAGCCGCTCGTGCACGGTCCGCCGCTCCCGGTCGTCACCGACGAGGATCAGCAGATCGGCCTGGGTCTCCTCCTGGCAGACCGCGAGCGCGTCCGCGATCTCGGCCGCGTTGTGCTCCCAGGTGTTCTCCACCCTGAGCTGGAAGTGCCGCTCCGACCAGTCGGTCGTCCGCGTACGGTGTATCGGATACTGCCGGCCGGTGACCGTCCCCGCGTCCCGTCGGCCCAGACCGCTGCGCAGTTCGAAGTCGGCGCCCTTGCGGTCGACGTACGCCACGATGCACACGGGATCCTCACCGGCCAGCTCCAGCAGGGGCGCGGCGTGCGGCAGCGGCGCCCAGTGCGCGCTGTTGCCGGCCGGCGCCCTGGCCAGCGGCGGATCCAGGACCACCTCGCCGGCCCGCGCGAACAGGGCCCGCCCGTGGGGCTCGGAGGAGTGCCGCAGCTCCTCCACCGCGTCCAGCACCGCCCGGCACGTCTCCTCGTCGGCGCCCTGCCCGGCCAGTTCGCGGGACAGCGCTATCGCGGTCAGATGCCGTTCGTGGGGGGTGTCCTCCGTGTGCCGGGAGGTGTCGACGTAGACGGAGGCCCAGGGGCCCGATTGTTCGTAGAGTGGATGCAGAAAGGCGAGATCCATGGCTCCCTCCCGGGTGCCGCTTGGGGGTAGTGCTCTCGGGCGGGTACCCGAAGGGCATGAACGAACACGACGAGCGGAACATGACCATGACTGGAGTCGACGCCGACCGGCTGGACGACCAGCAGCTCATGAAAGAGCTGGAGACCATCCACCGCACGCGCCACGACACACTGCTGTACGCCTCGAACGACGCCCTGCGGGCCCACAACGACCGGATGGCCCAGCTCGAGGGCGAGTACCTGCGCCGCAACCCGCACCGCCCGGTCGCCGCGGGCCGCACGCGCGAGGGAGCCCGGGAACGCGGAAGCGGGGAGTCGGCGACTCCCCGCTCCTGAACGCCTGGACCGTCAGTGACGCGCAGACGGCCGGTGCCGATGCGCGCCGGCCGTCTCCACCGGCGCCCGGGCGAACCCCTCGCTCGCGACGCCCGGCGAGGTGTCCGTCACCACGGCCGTCACCACGGCCTCACGCGGCCTCCTGGGCGAACACGTCGAGGTACGCCTCGCTGAACGCCTTCAGGTCGTCCGGCCTGCGACTGGTGACCAGCTTGTTGTTTCCGTGGTCGCAGACCTTCACCTGCTCGTCCACCCAGCTGCCGCCCGCGTTGCGGATGTCGGTCTGAAGGCTCGGCCAGGAGGTCAGCACCCTGCCGCGTACGACGTCCGCCTCGACGAGCGTCCACGGGGCGTGGCAGATCGCGGCGACCGGACGGCCCTGCTCGAAGAAGTCCCGTACGAACGCGACGGCCTTCTCGTCCATCCGCAGGAAGTCCGGGTTGGCCACGCCGCCCGGCAGGACCAGCCCGCCGAAGGAGTCGGCCGACGTCTCGCCCACGACCTCGTCCACGGGGAACGTGTCCGCCTTGTCGAGGTGGTTGAACGCCTGGATCTGCCCGGACTTCGTCGACACGAGGACGGGTTCGTGCCCGGCGTCCTTCGCCGCCTGCCACGGATCGGTGAGTTCGACCTGCTCCACGCCCTCGGGCGCGGTCAGAAACGCGATGCGCATGATGGTTCAACGACCTTTCCTGGAAAGCTTCCTGGCGCGCGGCGAGGGCGGGGGCCCATGGGCCTCGTCGCTCCCCGCGCGCTTCTTCCTTGCTCCGGGCTCCGGCCGCGCCGGCAGCGCAGCGGCTCGCTCCTCGCCGGACGGCGGGAGCACGCGGGCGCCGGTCGCGGAGACGGCGGCCGTCCGCACGTCCCGCGGCGTGTTCGGCGCGGCCCGGTGGCGGCCCGGACTCACAGGGGGTCGAGGCCGCCGGCGCTGCGTGCGTCGTCCGGCAGGGCCCGGCTGATGTCGGCGAGCGCCGACTCCGGGTCCTCGGCCTCGGCGAGGTCCCCGAGAGTCACCATGCCGACCGGCAGCCCGTCCTCGATGACCGGCAGACGGCGTACGGCGTGCTCACGCATGAGCGCCGCCGCCGTCGACACCGTGTCCCCCGGGGCGACCACCACGGGATCCGGCGTGCACACCGTCCGGGCGCTCACCGTCATCGGGTCGGTGCCGTCGGCCACGGCACGCACGGTGATGTCCCGGTCGGTGAGCATGCCGACGACGTGCTGTCCGTCGGCCACCAGGACGTCGCCGATGTCCTGCGTGCGCATCAGCTGCGCCGCCTCGACCAGCGAGGCGTCCGGGCGTACGGCGACCACGCCCGGGGTCATGACGTCCTTCACGAAGTCGGCCGCCACTAGGCGCCCTCCCTCCTGGTCAGCGTCCGCGCCAGTTCCTGCACGGTGGCGTAGGACTCGTTGCGGGGCAGTCGCTCCACGGCCTCGACGAGGACGTCGGGAGCGTTCTTGCGGCGCAGGGTGCCTGCCAGTTCCACGGAAGTGCCCGGGAAGGAACTGCGGCCCAGGATCCTGGCCAGTTCCAGCCGGACCGTCTCCAGCGAAGCCCCGGCCCGGCCCGGTGCCACGGGCCCGCCCCAGACCGCCGGATCGTCGTCGGCGGTCGGCTCCGGGTCGTGCCACTCCTCGCTGCGCGTGGGGTGGCCGGACCTGAGCAGACCCTGCAGTTCGTGCTTCATCTCGTCATCGCGGTGACGGCTCAGCCGGTCGCTGCCTCGTTGCATGTCTCCCTCCAAGAACTTCGGGGTGGGCACCCGCGTACCCGAGGACCGGACACCGACACGGGGTTTGCCCCGCCGATGGCGGGAGACCCGGTCCCGCACCCCCCGCGCACATTCCTGGAAAAAGGACAGGCCATGGCGCTGCTCGCTGTGATCATCCCGCTCCTCATGCTCGGCGTGGTGCTGGCGCTGGGCCGCTACGAGGAACTGCTGCTGCCCGAGGACGGCGCCGACCGGTACGAACCCGTCGGCGCCCCCTCCCCGGCCGTCGCCGCGGCTACTTCTTCTCGCGGCCCGGCAGGAACTCCTGCATCTTCGCCTTGAACCCCCGCTTGACCACGGACCCGCGGTCCGCGTCCCCCTTGAGGATCGACGCGGCCGTGGCCTCCATCTGCTCCCAGGTGGCGTGCGGCGGGATCGGCGGCACGGCCGGGTCGGTGAGGAACTCGATCACCGCGGGGCCGTCCGCGTCCAGGCCGGCCCGCCAGCCCGCCTCGACGTCCTCCGGCTTCTCCACGCGGATCCCGGTCAGGCCGAGCGAGCGGGCGAACGCCGCGTACTGCACGTCCGGCAACGCTTGCGAGGGCAGGAAGGACGGGGCGCCCTCCATGGCCCGCATCTCCCACGTGACCTGATTGAGGTCGTGGTTGTTCCAGACGGCGACGACCAGCCGCGGGTCCTCCCACAGCTCGCGGTACTTCGCCGCGGTGATCATCTCGGCCAGGCCGTTCATCTGCATCGCCCCGTCCCCGACCAGCGCGATCACCGGCCGGTCCGGGTGCGCGAACTTCGCGCCGATCGCGTACGGCACACCACAGCCCATCGTCGCGAGCGTCCCGGACAGCGAGCCGCGCATCCCGGAGCGCATCGTCAGGTGCCGCGCGTACCAGTTCGCCGTCGACCCGGAGTCGGAGGTGACGATCGCGTCGGACGGCAGCAGCGGATCCAGGGTGCGGGCCACGTACTCGGGGTTGATCGGGTCGGCCGACAGCTGGGCCCGCCGCTCCATCACCTCGCGCCAGTGCGACACGTTGTCACGCACCGTGTCGGACCACTCGCGCCCGCCACGGTCCGTGTCCAGCATCGGGATCAGCCGCTGGAGCGTGGACTTCGCGTCGCCGACGAGATTCACCTCGTACGGATACCGCATCCCGACCATGTGCGGGTCGATGTCGATCTGCACGCCCCGCGCCTTGCCGAAGTCCGGCAGGAACTGCGTGTACGGGAAGGACGACCCGATGGTCAGCAAGGTGTCGCAGTCCCGCATCAGCTCATAGGAGGGACGCGTCCCGAGCAGCCCGATCGAGCCGGTGACGTACGGCAGTTCGTCGCTCAGCGCGTCCTTGCCGAGCAGCGCCTTCGCGACGCCCGCGCCGAGCAGTTCCGCGATCCGCTCCACCTCGGCCCGCGCACCGGCCGCGCCCTGACCGACCAGGATCGCCGGCTTGTCACCGGCGTTGAGGATGTCCGCCGCCCGCCGCAGGGACTCGTCGGACGGAACCGACGTCCAGGAACTGAGGTCCAGGCTGGAGGGCACCATCTTGAACTCGTGCGTGGGCGGCGAGTAGTCCAGCTCCTGCACGTCGCCCGGGATGATGACCGCCGTCGGACAGCGGCGGGCGTACGCGGTACGGATCGCCCGGTCCAGCACGTTCGGCAGCTGCTCGGGGACCGTCACCGTCTCCACGAACTCGGAGGCGACGTCCTTGAACAGGGAGTGCAGATCCACCTCCTGCTGGTAGGAGCCGCCCATCGCGGTGCGGTGCGTCTGGCCGACGATCGCCAGCACCGGGACGTGGTCGAGCTTGGCGTCGTACAGGCCGTTCAGCAGGTGGATCGCGCCGGGCCCCGAAGTCGCCGCGCACACCCCGACGCGACCGCTGAACTTGGCGTAGCCGACCGCCTGGAAAGCGGACATCTCCTCGTGCCGGGACTGGATGAAACGGGGCCGGTTGTCGGCCCGCCCCCAGGCGGCGAGCAGGCCGTTGATGCCGTCGCCGGGATAGCCGAAGACGTGCTCCACCCCCCACTCCCGCAAGCGCTCCAGGACGTGGTCGGAGACCTTGGTGCTCATGTACGGACCTCCCGGCATAGGCGACGCAGGCAGCAGCCCTACGAGTCACCCCGCGCGCCTGCGGAAAACCTGCCCGGGTTTGCGCCCGGGGGCCGGGGGCAGGCGCACTTCCAGTGCTTCGGACCGGAGGCACGTCCGTGGGAGCGGCCAGGCGCCGCCACGGCCGCGTCTGTCCGCACCGCAGACGCCCCCTCCCCACGGTGACCGTCCATCCCAGAGCACCCCTCCCAGGGAGTTGCGACGCACCATGGCGACCAAAGTGAGCGCGAAGCACCCGCACGACGACGCACCCGACACGGCGGAGGCGTTCCGCACGCTCGCCGGGCTTGCCCCCGGCCCGCGGCGCGACACTCTCCGCGGACAGATCGTCGAGGCCTGGCTGCCCATGGCCGACCGGCTCGCCGGCCGCTTCCGCAGCCGCGGCGAAAGCCTCGACGACCTGCGCCAGGTCGCGGCCCTCGGACTGGTCAAGGCCGTCGACCGGTACGACCCCGAGCGCGGCAACGCCTTCGAGAGCTACGCCGTGCCCACCATCACCGGCGAGATCAAGCGGCACTTCCGCGACCACATGTGGACCCTGCACGTGCCGCGCCGTGTCCAGGACCTGCGCAACCGGGTCCGCTTCGCCGGCCAGGACCTGTCCCAGACCATTTCGGGCCGCCGGCCCACCGTCGCGGAGATCGCCGAGTACGCCGACCTCAGCGAGGAGGACGTCCGGGCCGGCCTCGAGGCCCTGGAGAGCTTCACCGCGCTGTCCCTGGACGCGGAGCTGCCCGGCAGCGAGGACGGCTACTCGCTCAGCGACGCGCTGGGCTCGGCCGACCCCGCCCTGGACACGGTCGTGGACCGCGAGGCGGTCAAGCCCCGGCTCGCCGCCCTGCCCGAGCGCGAACGGGCGATCCTGTACATGCGGTTCTTCGGGGACATGACACAGAGTCGGATCGCGGAACAGCTGGGCATCTCGCAGATGCACGTGTCCCGGCTGATCAGCCGCTGCTGCGGGCGGATGAGGGAACAGATCATGCGGGACACCGCCGCCTGACACCGCGAGGGCGAGGAGGTTTCGCGGTGTCACCCGCTCGGCGGTTCCCGTCCCGCGAATGGTGTCCGGCCGCGCGCGGCCCCGCCGAGGGCGGGCTGTGATGGGGGCGGGGGCACGGCGGTCGTGCCCCCGCAGCCGTCGGCCGAAGGAGCCCTCCCCATGCGCCGCAGCGCCCGCGCCCTGTCCGCCGCCGCCCTGGCCGGTGCCGTCCTGGGCATCGCCGTACCGGCCGCTCTCGCGGAGCCGGCCGCCGAGGTCGCACCGAGCAGTGTCTCCCCGGGCGGCAGCGTCACCGTCTCCGTCACCTGCGACCCGACCGGCGGCCCACCGCCCGACACGATCGACGCCACCTCGGAGGCCTTCGAGGAGGGCACCGTCCCGCTGCGGCTGGTCGCCGGCGACGACGACGAACTCTCCGGCCCCGTCTACAGCGCCACCGCCACGATCGCCCCCGCGGAAAGCCTCGAGGGCGGTGCCGACGGGGCCGGCCAGGACACCGCGTGGACCGTCGACGGCACCTGCCCCACGGCACCCGGCGGGAAGGGCGCCCAGTGGAGCGTCACCCTCACGGTGTCCCACGGGAGCGGCACGCCGTGCGGCACCGGATCCCACGGTGACACCTGCGCCCCCGCCGAACCCTGCGCCGACTCGCACACCGGCTCCTGCGCCCCGACCCCCGCCTGCGTTGAGTCGCACACCGACGCCTGCGGCGGCGCGGTGGTCCCGCGCGGGGTGCGGGCCGGCGAGGGCGGCACCTTCACCGACTCGGTGCCCGCCCTGGTCGCCGGCGGCCTGCTGATCGCGGGGGCCTGCGGCGGCGCCGTGTACCGGCTGCGCCGGAAGGGGCCCGCCACCGAGGACTGACAGCGCCGGAGCCGCCGTGGCCGCCCTGTGACCGGCGCAACCCGGATCGGCGCCCATGGCAGGGCGCCTGCCGGGGTAGTCAGAGGCCGAGGGCACCACCCGCACCGCACGAGCCACCCGGCACACCCGGGCGACGACCACTGCACAAGAGAAAAGCCCCCACCCCGGAGGTACGCATGGAGCGGACGGACCCGGAAGGCCACGGCCCCGTCCGGTTCGGGCCGCCGCTTCCCGAGGACGGGCTGCCCGTGCTGCCCGAGCTGTCCGCCGTACTGGCCGCGGCCGCGGGCCGCGCCGGCAGCGAACCGGTCGGCGGCGGAAGGGCCCTCCTGGAGGCGGCGTGCGGCTACTGGGACCGGCGCGGTCTGCCCACCGAACCCGGCCGCGTGGTCGCCGCCCCCGGTTCCCCGTCCCTGCTCCTCGCGCTGACCGCCGCCCTCGGCGGCGACGTCCTCGTGCCGCGGCCCTGCGCCGCCTGGTGGGCGCCGTACGCACGCCTGCTGGGCAGACCCGCCTTCCATGTCGCGACACCGGCGGAGTGCGGCGGGATCCCGGACTCGTACGCCCTCCTGGAGACCGTCCGCCGGGTCCGTGAGGAGGGCGGGGATCCGCGGCTGCTCGTGCTGTCCGTCGCCGACGACCCGACCGCCACCGTGGCCCCGCCCGAACTGCTGCACGAGGCGCTGGAGGCCGCCGTGGGGGAGGGGCTGCACCTGGTCAGCGACGAGACCTGGCGCGACACCCTGCACGTCCCGCACGACACCGTCCTGGTCAGCCCGGCCGAGATGCTGCCCGGGAAGGTCACCGTCGTCACCGACCTGGCCGGCGCCCTGCTGCCCACCGGCTGGCCGGCCGCCGTCGCCCGCTTCCCCGGGGGCGAGGCCGGCGACGCCCTCCGCGCGCGCGTCCTCGACGTGCTCACCGCGCTCGGCGCCCGTGTCGCCGGCCCGGTCGCCGCCGCCGCCACGTACGCCCTGACGGAACCCGAGCCGGTGACCGCCCGCGTCGAAGCCGCCGTACGCCTGCACGCGCGCGTGGCCGCCGCCGCGCACACGGCCGTCGTCACGGCGGGCGCCCTGGCCCTGCCTCCGCAGTCCGGCCGGCACCTCTACGTCGACCTCGATCCGCTGCGGACCGCGCTCAGTGGGCACGGGGTCGGCGACGCCCAGGAACTGGAGGACTTCCTCACCGCCCGGCTCGGCATGCCCGCGCCCGGCGGCCACCGCTTCGGCGACGACCTCGGGGCGCTGCGCGTGCGGCTGTCCACGGGTTCGCTGCTGGGCGGCACGGACGAGGAGAACGCGCACTGCCTCGGTTCACCCTCGCCGTTGGAACTGCCACACGCGCAACGCGCGTTGACCCTCCTGGAATCGGTCTTCGACGATCTCCGCGACGACGCTCAGCGATGGGAGCCTCCTCGATGACGCAGCAGTCCGAGTCGACCACGAGCACGCCCGGCCCCGGCACCCACGCTCAGCCGGCCCCGTCCTCCCGCACGCCTCCCTCTCCCTTCACGCCCCTCACAGCCCCGAGGCCGCTCGGCGAACGCCGGGTGTGGCCGCGTTCCTTCCACGACCGGCTGACCTCCCCGCTGCCCGACCTGAAGTCCATGGCCCGCTTCGCCCGCGAGGGTTCCATCCGCCCCGGCCGCGAAGGCCTCGCGGACATCCCGCGCCTGCCCTTCGAACCGGCCCCGCTGCCCCGCGTCGACGCGCGCACGGTCGCCGTCTCCTGGGCGGGTCACGCCAGTTGGGTCGTGCGGATCGGCGGGCTGACCGTCCTCACCGACCCGGTCTGGTCCCGCCGCATCCTCGGCACCCCCGCCCGCATCACCCCCGTCGGTATCGCCTGGAGCGACCTGCCGCGCATCGACGCCGTCGTCATCAGCCACAACCACTACGACCACCTGGACGCCCCCACGCTGCGCCGACTCCCGCGCGAGACCCCGGTGTTCGCGCCGGCCGGGCTCGCCCGCTGGTTCCACCGCCGCCGCTTCACCAACGTCACGGAGCTGGACTGGTGGGAGGCGGCCGAACTGGACGGCGTCCGCTTCGACTTCGTGCCCGCCCACCACTGGTCCAAGCGCTCCCTCACCGACACCTGCCGCACCCTGTGGGGCGGCTGGGTGCTCACCGATCCCGACGGACAGCGCGTCTACTTCGCGGGCGACACGGGATACGGCCACTGGTTCTCCCGCATCGGACAGCGCTACCCCGGCATCGACCTCGCCCTGCTGCCCATCGGCGCCTACGACCCCCGCTGGTGGCTCAGCGACGTCCATTGCGACCCGGAGGAGGCGGTGCGCGCCGCGCGGGACCTCGGGGCACGCCGCATGGCCCCCATGCACTGGGCGACGTTCGTCCTGTCCGCGGAGCCCGTGCTGGAGCCGCTCACCCGGGTCCGGGCGGCCTGGGAGCAGGCGGGCCTGGACCGCGAGAACCTGTGGGACCTGCCGGTGGGAGGCTCCCGGATCCTCGACTAGGGCCTGTGCAGGGGGCGTCCCGCTCTCCCGGGAACGTCCGGGAGGGAAAGCCGTGCCTCAAACCTCAATGAGATCCGGCAACGATGTCATCCGGCTCGACCGCATTCTTGCGGCGCCGAACATGTCGTGAGAACTCCACCGCGCCGGTTACCGCGAACGCGAGGCCGACGCCGACGCCGACGCCGACGCCGACGGCGACGGCGACGGCAAGGAGCGTGTTCTCCTGGAAGAAGACGCCACCGAGGTATCCCCACAGTGCGGAGATGGCGTCCCACCGGAATGAATCGCGTGGAGACGAACGAGCGGGCCACCTGGCTGTGGCGGGCGTAGCCCGTTGACGCCCGGCCGGTACCCGGCCGGTACCCGGCCGGGCGAGCCGTGTCAGCCTTGCTCGGCGGGCCGGCGGACCCGCTTCCACACACTCGGCGCCACGCTGATCACCACGGTCAGCGCGACCGCCGCGAGCACGCCCTGCCAGGGCTCGCTGAACAGCGATCCCCCCAGGATCCCGATCAGCTGGTACGTCACCGCCCAGGCCAGGCAGGCCGGCAGGTTGCCGCGGGCGAAGCGGCGCATCGGCCACTCGGCCATCAGACAGGCCAGCATGACCGGTATCCGGCCGGCCGGCACCAGCCGTGACAGCACCAGGACCGCCACGCCATGACCGGCCAGTTTCCCCTGCGCCTGCGTGAGCCGGTCCTCGGGCGCACGCGAGCGGATCGCCTCCAGCCAGCGCGAGCCGTTCTTCGACCCCATGCCGCGCCGCCCCAGCCAGTACAGGGTCATGTCACCGAGGAACGCGGCCGCCGAGGCCGTCACGAAGACCAGCGCCAGCGCGAACGGCGCCGTCTGGTGAAAGGCCACCACGGCCGCCGAACTCACCAGCGCCCCCGTCGGCACCACCGGCACCAGCGCCCCGAGCAGCACCAGCACGAACAGCGTCGGATACCCGATCGCATGCTGCGTGGACTCCGGTGTCACCCCGGTCGAGACGGCCGCCAGCCATGTCACCGCGCGACCTCCAGCCGCACGCTCTCCCCGTGCCCGAGCCGGTGCACCGACACCCCCGGCGCCCGCTCGGCCGCGAGGCGCACGAACTCGTCACCCGGCGTGTGGAACTCGTGCGGGCGCACCGCGTCCAACCCGATCGGCCAGTACGTGCCGTAGTGCACGGGCACCGCACTGCGCGGCGCCAGCCGGGCCAGCGCCTCCGCGGCCCGCCCCGCGTCCAGGTGTCCCTCGCCGAGGTACGGGCCCCAGCCGCCCACCGGCAGCAACGCCACGTCGACCGGGCCGACCTCCTTCGCCATCTCGTCGAACAGGCCGGTGTCCCCGGCGAAGTAGGTACGGCCCTCGCCCTCCACGACGAAGCCGAGCGCGGGGGAGTGGTGCGGCCCGAGCGGCAGCCGTCTGCCGTCGTGCCGGGCCGGCACGACCCGGACCAGCAGATCACCGATCCTCGTCTCGTCCCCGGGCGCGACCTCGCTCACCCTCAGATGCGCGAGCCGGCGCAGCCCCGGCACCGACCGTGGTGCGCCCCGGGGCACGAGCAGGCGCGTGCCCGGAGCCAGCCGCGCCAGCGAGGGCACGTGCAGGTGGTCGGCGTGCAGATGGGACACCAGCGCGACGTCCGCGCGCCGGGCACCGGGCGGCGGCAACGCTCCGCGACGGCGCCGCAGATGAGCCAGGCGGCGGGCGAACAGAGGGTCGGTGAGCACACGTACGTCCGAATCGGTGACCGTGCAGGTGGCGTGACCCCACCAGGTGATCTCCACCGGCACCTCTTTGCCTCCTTCGCGCGACTCCCCGAAGCCTACGGGCAGGAGTAGGGTCGGCGGCGAAACCCGGAGGTGAGGGGGGCTCCATGGGAGAGGTTCGCGGTGCCTCGGGCACGCGCCCGCCGTTGCGTGTCACGGCGATCGCCAGCCTGACGCCCCTGGAGGCGCTCGACGACGACCCCTTCCTGGTGGACTCCCGCAGCCAGCACGCGATGTGCGCCCGCTGGGCCGTCGAGCGCGGCTACGTCGTCACCCGGGAACTCCTGGTGTGCGGGCTTCGGCCCGACCACGGCGTCCTGTGGGAGGGCGTCCGGCCCGGCCGCGACGTCTTCGTCGCCCCGAGCCTGCGCGTCCTGCGAAGCGCCCTGTCATCGGTCGACGAGTTCACCGCCGAGTGCGCACGCCGCGGGGTACGGGTCGAGACGGTCGGACGCGCCGAACCGTCGTACGACGCCCAGATGAAGGCCCGGGTGCACCGGAGACTGTCCATGCCGACCGCCGGGTACGACGGGCGCTAGGCCCGCCGGCAGCGGCCTGCCCGGACGGACCCGTATGACAGGCTTGCCCCAGGCCCGCACCGAGGACGGGCCGGGCCGGACGTGAGGTGTGCTGGGCGTGCGTGGAGGGCGTTGGCGGCGGGTCGCCAGTCAGGTCGGGCGGAGCGTCGCCGTATGGGCCGTCTCCACCCTCACGATGCTCGTCCTGGCAGGCATCCTGCCGGACTTCCGGCTCCAGTCCCCCGACGGCGACAGCGCCACCCGGATCGCCGTCACCGCCGCGTTCGGGGCGGGCGCCTTCGGTCTGCTGTCGGCCCTGGTCTGGCCCCTTCTGGTACGCCTGCTGCTGCTCGTGCCCGCGCTCGTGCTCGGGCTGCTGGTCTTCTTCCTCAACGGCGCGCTGCTGCTGCTCGCCCTGCGCCTGAACCCGGCCGAGCAGGGGGACGCCGCCCCGGAGACCGCGGTCGTCGTCGCCGCCGTGATGTCCGCCGTCGCCTCCGCCACCGGCGCCACGCTCGCCGTGCGCGACGACGACGCCTACCGGCGCCGCCTGTACCGCCTCGCCGACCGCCGCCGCAGAGGCGGCGCCCCGGCCTGCCCCGCCGGCCCCGGCACCGTCTTCATACAGCTCGACGGCGTCGGCCACGACATCCTGCTCGACGCCGTCCGCCAGAGCCTGATGCCCACCGTCGCCCGCTGGCTCTCCGCCGACGACAGCGCCGGCCCCGGCGGCGGCCGGCGCCGGCCCACCCACCGGCTCACCCCATGGCGCACCGACTGGTCCAGCCAGACCGGCGCCAGCCAGCTCGGCATCCTGCACGGCAGCAACCACGACGTGCCCGCCTTCCGCTGGTACGAGAAGGACCGCGGCGAGGTCATGGTCTGCAACCGCCCCACCAGCGCCGCCGAACTCCAGCGCCGCGCCGTCGAGGCCACCGGCGACGGCGGACTGCTCGGCGCCGACGGCGCCAGCCGCGGCAACCTCTTCTCCGGCGGCGCCGACGAACAGGCCCTCGTGCTGTCCATCGCGACCCGCCGCCGCAGCCGCGAGAACCGCTCCCGGGCGGGCTACTTCGCCTACTTCTCCGACCCGGCCAACGCCGTGCGCACCGCCATGTCCTTCGTCGCCGAGGCCGGCCGCGAGATCGGCCAGTCCACCCGGGCCCGCACCCGCAAGGTCCGCCCACGCGTGGGACGCGGCGGCCTCTACCCCTTCATCCGTGCCTTCGCGACCGTCGTCGAACGCGACGTCGTCGTCGCCGCGGTGACCGGCGACATGCTCGCCGGCCGCACCGCCGTCTACGCCGACCTCGTCGCCTACGACGAAGTGGCCCACCACTCCGGGCCGACGAGCCGCGACGCCCTCAAGGTCCTCGAACGCCTCGACCGCTCCCTCGCCCTGATCGAGAACGTCACCGAGCACGCCCCGCGCCCGTACCGCATCGTCGTCCTGTCCGACCACGGCCAGAGCCCCGGCGAAACCTTCCGCACCCGCTACGGCCTCACCCTCGGCGACCTGGTCCGGGCCGGCTGCGGGCTGCCCGTGCCCCGCAGGGCCCGGCGCACCCACAGCGGCGCCGAGGCCCGCGCGGCCGTACGGACCGCACTGCACCGGCCCGTCGAGGAGGGCGGCGAACAGTACCGCCCCTCCGGCCCCCGCTCGGAGCCCATCGTGCTGGCCTCCGGAAACCTCGGCCTGATCTCCTTCCCGGACGTACCGCACCGGATGAGCAAGGAGGAGATCGACGCCCGCCACCCCGCCCTGCTGACGACCCTCGCCAACCACCCCGGCATCGGCTTCCTGCTGGTGCGCAGCGAGGAACACGGCGGCGTCGTCCTCGGCCCGTTCGGCACCGAGATCCCCCTGGACGAACTCGACGACAACCCCGGCCCGCTCGCCGACTTCGGACCCGGCGCCGCCGACGCCGTCCGCCGCACCCACTCCTTCCCGCACACCGCCGACATCATGGTCAACTCCTGGTACGACCCCGCCGACGGCGAAGTCCTCGCCTTCGAGGAACAGATCGGCTCGCACGGCGGCCTCGGCGGCGCCCAGACCAAGGCCTTCCTGCTGTCACCGCTCGCCCTGTCCGCACCCGCCGAGGACGGCACGCACCTCGCCGGAGCCGAACACATCCACCGTGTGCTGCGCCGCTGGCTGCGCGAGACGGACGGCCCGCAAGTACCGCTGGCGGCGCGCGAGGACCGACGCGCCGCCTGACCTGCCACTCCCGCCGCTCCATTCCACGGCGGCCCCCGGAAAATGGGCTGCGCCCGCCGGCCACCGCACCCACACTGTTCGTACCGGACGCCGCACACCGGCGCGCCCTTCTCGAACATCCCCAGGAGCCGCTCCTTGCAGCCAGCCGTCACCGTCACGCCCTCCCGCCTCCCCGAGCTGCTGCTCGGCCTGGCCACCGTGCGGCCGGTGTTCGTCTGGGGCGCGCCCGGCATCGGAAAGTCCTCCCTGGTACGGGACTTCGCCGACTCACTGGGCCTGGAGTGCGTGAGCCTGCTCGGCACCCAGCTCGCACCCGAGGACCTCATCGGCGTCCCCCAGATCCGCGACGGCCGCTCGGTGTTCTGCCCGCCCGAGACCATCGCCCGCGACCAGCCGTACTGCCTGTTCCTGGACGAGCTGAACGCGGCCACCCCGGACGTGCAGAAGGCGTTCTACTCGCTGATCCTGGACCGCCGTATCGGCACCTACGAACTCCCCCACGGCTCCATCGTCATCGGCGCCGGCAACCGCGCCACCGACAACGCCCTCGCCCGCCCGATCGCCTCCGCCCTCGTCAACCGCCTCACCCACGTCCACCTGGAGGCGTCCCCCAGGGACTGGCTGGCCTGGGCCGCGGGCAACGGCATCCACCCCTGGATCGTCGACCACCTCACCGACCGGCCCGACCACCTGTGGTCCAAGCCGCCGAAGACCGAGGAACCCTTCTCCACGCCCCGCTCCTGGCACATGCTCTCCGACGCCCTGCACTCCTTCGGCCAGGGCCTCGACGAGGACACCCTGAAGGTGCTGGCCCACGGCACGCTGACCCCCGCGCACGCGACCGCGTTCTGCGGCTACGTCAAGATCGTGCGCAGCCGGTTCGGCATCGAGGCGATCCTCAAGGGCGACGCCCGCTGGCCGAACCGCATCGAGGACCGCGACCTGCTCTACTACCTCGCCGAGTCCTTCCGCGGCCGCCTGATCAAGGAACTCCCGGCCGGCAAGGAGCACATGTCGGCGAACGGGCGGCAGACCGCCCACCGCGCCAAGTCACTGCTCGTACAGCTCGCGGAGATCTCCGTGGAGGTCGCCCAGAGCGTCATCGCCTCCGATCCCGACGGCAACCCCCTGCTGCCCGCCTGGTTCCTCATCGAGGCGGCCCGTGACATGCCCCGGCTGGTGGAGGCACGCCGGTGAGCCGAGGCGGCAAGCGGGACCGGCCCAAGAAGGACCCGGCCGCCGAGGCGTGCGAGGAGGGCCTGCGCCTGGTGCGGTCGAACCCCGCGCTGGCCGCGATCGACGCCACGACGTGCCGCGACAAGGACTGCGAACTGGCCCCCCGGGACGGCCTCGCCCGCGTCACCTCCAACGGCCGCGTGCATCTGCACCCCACCCGCCTCGCGGAACCCGAGGACTGGGCCTGGGCCATCGCCCACGCCCTGATCCACCTCGGCTTCGGCCACGTCCCCGCCGCGCACGGCGAGCGCGTCCAGCCCGACCGCCACGACCTCGCCGCCCGCTGCACGGTCGTCAACCGCTTCCTGCTGACCTGTCCCGTCGGCCGGGCGCCGGACCATCTGCCGCCGTCCTACCCCGGCGGTGACGAGGAACAACTGGCCGCCGGCTGGCGCCGAGCGGGCATCCCGGACGCGTACGAGCACTGCGGTACGGCGGGCGGAGAGGCCGACCAGCTCCTCCTGCCCTGGAGCAAGTGGGACCCGCACGTGCCGGACTGGCAGGCGGCGTTCGCGACCGCCCTCACCCGCAGCATGTCCACCGCCCTCGACCTGGCGGGCGGCCGCCGCGACGCCATGACGGGCGGCCCCACCCGGCTGCGCCCCTGGGAACGGGCCCTGAGCTGGTTCGTGTCCTCCTATCCGCTGCTGGGCGGCGTCGCGGCCGGCATCCGACTCGTCGCCGACGCCGAACTCGCCCGCGCCCACGGCATCTCCGTCGCCGCGGTGAACGCCGAGGCGGGCGAGATCTACCTCAACCCCCTGCGCGAACTCGACGACGAGGAATGGCGGTTCGTCCTCGCGCACGAGATGCTGCACGCGGCGCTGCGGCACGGCGACCGCTGCGGCACCCGCGACCCTTACCTCTTCAACGTCGCCTGCGACTACGTCATCAACGGCTGGCTGACCGAGATGCAGGTCGGCACCATGCCGGCGGGCCTGCTGCACGACCCGGAACTGACCGGCCTGTCCGCGGAGGAGGCCTACGACCGCATCGCCGTCGACCTGCGGCGGACGCGCCGCCTGTCCACCCTGCGAGGCAAGGGCCGCGGCGACATCCTGGGCGGCCCGATCCGCCCGCCCGGCGCCCCGGTCGACCTCGACGAGTTCTACCGGCGCGGCCTCGCCCACGGCCTCGACCTGCACCAAGGGCAGGACCGCGGTTTCCTGCCCGGCGGCCTGGTCGAGGAGATCCGCGCGCTCAGCCACCCCCCGCTGCCCTGGGACGCCCGACTCGCCCGCTGGTTCGACGAGTTCGTACCCCGTCCGGAGCCCGTGCGGTCGTTCGCGCGCCCCTCCCGCCGCCAGGCGGCCACCCCCGACATCCCGCGCGCGGGACGCTACCTCCCGCCCGAGGAGATCGCCCGCTGCACGTTCGGCGTCGTCCTCGACACCTCCGGCTCCATGGACCGGACCCTGCTCGGCAAGGCGCTGGGCGCGATCGCCTCGTACGCCGAGGCCCGCGACGTACCGGCCGCCCGGGTCGTGTTCTGCGACGCCGCCCCGCACGACGCCGGCTATCTGCCCGTCACGGACATCGCGGGCCGGGTACGGGTGCACGGCCGCGGCGGCACCGTGCTGCAACCCGGCATCGACCTGCTGCACCGCGCGGACGACTTCCCGCCCGCCGCACCGATCATGGTGATCACCGACGGCTGGTGCGACGTCCTGCGGGTGCGCCGCGAGCACGCCTACCTCATCCCGCAGGGGGCGCGGCTCCCGTTCAGCGCCCGTGGACCGGTCTTCCGCGTGAGCTGAGCCGGAGTGTGATCGTATGGAGTCCGCAACCCGGTTCCGGGACCATAGGAAAGGAATGACCGTGGCTACCACGCGCTCCGCACACACCGTCTGGGAAGGCAACCTGCTCGAGGGCAACGGAGTCGTCACCTTCGACTCCTCGGGCGCCATCGACCAGCAGCCGGTGACGTGGGCTGCCCGCACGCAGGAGGCGAACGGCAAGACCAGCCCCGAGGAGCTGATCGCGGCCGCCCACTCCAGCTGCTTCTCCATGGCGTTCTCGCACGCCCTGGCCGGGGCGGGCACCCCGCCCACCAAGCTCGTCACCTCCGCCGACGTCACCTTCCAGCCGGGAGAGGGCATCACCGGCATCCACCTCACCGTCGAGGGCACCGTGCCGGGCCTGGACGAGGACGGCTTCGTCGCCGCGGCCGAGGACGCCAAGGTGAACTGCCCCGTCAGCCAGGCCCTGAAGGCCGTACCGATCACCCTGTCCGCGAAGCTCGCCTGACCGGACCGGCACACCACGACCGTCGCGCGGGCGGCGGCCCCACCCGGGGCGGCCCGCGCGACGGTCGGTTCGCACCCCGGGGCGGGGGTGTCAAGATGACGGTGTCGAAAGGGACGTGATGGGGCCGGGAACATCCAGCGGGTCGACGGCACTCGACTCCGCCACACGTCAACTCACCCGCGCGGTACTGCTGTTCAGCCTGGCCGGCCGGATACGCCCGGGCGACTCCCCGCCGGGCGGCGCCCTCGTCGACCGCTACGACTTCGGCCGCTTCGAACCGCACCTGAGGTCCAGCGAGAAGGTGCTCCCCGTACCCGTCCTGGCCGTCCCCGCCGCCCCGGACGACCTCCACCTGCCGCACGGCAGCCACGGCCTGCCCCTCGCCACCGCCGAGATCATGGTCGTCGCCACCCCACGCGGCGACGTGACCCTGCTCCTGGACTGCGGCTTCGCCGCCGACACCGAGCCCGCCGCGCTCGCCGCCTGGCTCGCGGACACCTGCTTCCACCGCGAACACATCCGCCTGGGCGGCAGACCGCTGCTGGACGTGCTGAACGAGCGGCTCGCCCTGCCGGCACCGCTCGCCCACGGCCAGAACGTGCACCAACTCGTCTTCCCCGGCGGACGGTTACTGCACGACCTGCTCGCCGACGGCGACAGCGGCAGCGACCGCGGGGACCCTGCCCGCCGGCCGGCCCTGCTCAACGAGATCGTCTACCGCGGCCGGATGCCGGCGACCCACACCCCCGACCCCGACGCCACCACGCCGCCCAACCTGCGCCACCACGGCGTCACCCTCTCCTCCCACGGCCGCGGGGTCTCCGTCCAGGCCGGCTGGGCCCCGCACGTGGAGAACGGCCTGACCCTGGTCGCGCTCGGCATGATCTCCGCGCTCGCCGTCCTCCAACGCACCCGCCTCGCCGCCTTCGAGACGATGCGGGCCAACGAACGGGCCCTGACGGACTCGCCGTACGAGGTCCGCTCCCTCATCTCCCGCCTCTCCGCCGGCGTCAACGAACTGCAACTGGACCTGGCCTTCGGCGTCGAGGCCTACGTCGACAGCCTGCTGATCCCCGAAATGCTCATGGAGAGCTTCCAGTCCTCGCTGCGCGACGCCCTCGGCATCCGCGACAGCCTCGACAACTCGGCCCGCATGGTCGAGCGCCTCACCTCCGTGATCAGCGCCCGCTCCGCCGCCCTGGACGCCGAACTCGCCGAACGCGACGACCGCCGCGACCGCACCGTCTCCGGCCTCGCCGCCGCGGCCACCCTCATCGCGCTGCCGCCGACCCTGCTGCTCACGTTCTTCGGGATCAACGGCACGAACGTCGACGCCGGCCGCTCCATCCTCGACCTGCGCGAGTACGGCACGGCGTACGCGCTCGCCTGGCTTCCCTTCGTGGTCCTCGTCCTGATCGGCTACGTCCTGCTCAGGCGGGTCAGCCGACGCTCCGGCACCCTCCTGTCACCGCCCGACGGCCGGCCGCCCGCCCCGGTGCCCCCGCCCCGGTCCGCCTCCGGGAGCTGACTCGACCATGCGCCTGCCGAAGGTGACCTGACCATGCCGCCACGACCCGCCGTATCGGCCCACCGGGGAGGATCCGAACGCGCCGCCGCCGCCACCTGGGCGGCCTACGAGGACGCCATCGCGTCCGGCGCGGAGTACGTCGAGTTCGACATCCGGCGTACCGCCGACAACGTCTTCGTCGTCTACCACGACCCCCGGGTCGCGCACACCGGCCCGCTGCTGTCCCGGATCACGCACGCCGAGCTGAGCGAGCGCGCCGGCTACGCCGTGCCGGCCGTCGACGACGTCATGGCCCTGATCGCCGGGAAGCTCGTGGGGCACCTGGACCTGAAGGAAGTGGGCCACGAGCGCGAACTGATCGACCGGGCCATCGCCCTGCTCGGCATGGACGGCTTCGTCGCCACGACCCTGGAAGACGCCTCGGTCGCCGCCATCAGGCGGGCGTTCCCCGCCGTACGCACCGCCCTGTCCCTGGGCCGCGACCGCAGGGACACCGGCCCGGTCCGGCTGCCCGGGACCCGGCTGAGCGAGCTGCTGCCCATGCGGCGGGTCCGCGCCTGCGGTGCGACCGGGGTAGCCGTGCACCAGGGTCTGGCACGCGCGAACGTCCTGCGCCAGGCGGCCCGGCACGGCCTTTACACCATGGTCTGGACGGTCAACGAGGACGCCCCGATGCGCGCGTTCCTCGCGGACCCGCGCGTGGACGTCCTGGTCACCGACCGGCCCCGGCGGGCGGTCGCCCTGAGGGGCGGAAGACAGGACGAGCGCCGACTGGGGTACCCGTCCGTCTGAGGAGCCCTCCACTCGACCGGACCCGCCCTTGACAAGAACGCACTCAAGTTTTCTGCTGGAGTGCGGGAGGCTCCTGGCGGAAGGGGACAGCGATGGGACGTGCGGTCGGAATCGATCTCGGGACCACGAACTCGGTGGTGGCCGTGCTGGAGGGCGGCGAGTCCACCGTCGTCGCGAACGCGGAGGGGGCCAGGACCACACCGTCGGTCGTGGCCTTCGCCAAGAACGGCGAGGTGCTCGTCGGCGAGGTCGCCAAACGGCAGGCCGTGACGAACGTCGAGCGCACCGCGCGCTCCATGAAGCGCCACATGGGCGACGCGAATTGGCGCTTCCCCGAGCAGGGCGGCATCGACGGCACCCGTTACCGGGCACAGGAACTGTCCGCGCGGGTGCTGCAGAAGCTGAAGCGGGACGCCGAGTCCTACCTCGGCGAGGACGTCACCGACGCGGTGATCACCGTCCCCGCCTACTTCGACGACGCCCAGCGACAGGCCACCAAGGAGGCCGGTGAGATCGCGGGCCTGAAGGTGCTGCGGATCATCAACGAGCCCACGGCCGCCGCCCTCGCCTACGGCCTGGACCGGGGCGAGGAGCAGACCGTCCTGGTCTTCGACCTCGGCGGCGGCACCTTCGACGTGTCGCTGCTGGAGATCGGCGAGGGCGTCATCGAGGTCAAGGCGACGAACGGCGACACCCACCTCGGCGGCGACGACTGGGACCAGCGGGTCGTCGAGTACCTGGTGAAGAAGTTCAAGGGCCAGTACGGCGTCGACCTCGGCAACGACAAAATGGCTTTGCAGCGACTGCGCGAGGGCGCCGAGAAAGCCAAGATCGAACTGTCCAGCTCCTCCGAGACCACGATCAACCTCCCCTACGTCACCGCCTCCGCCGAGGGCCCCCTGCACCTCGACGAGAAACTGACCCGTGCCCAGTTCCAGGAGCTGACCGCCGACCTCCTCGACCGCTGCAAGAACCCCTTCCACCAGGCGGTCAAGGACGCCGGCATCAAGCTCGCCGCGATCGACCACGTCATCCTCGTCGGCGGCTCCACCCGCATGCCCGCGGTCACCGACCTGGTCAAGGAACTCACCGGCAAGGACCCGCACAAGGGCGTCAACCCCGACGAGGTCGTCGCCGTCGGCGCGGCCCTCCAGGCGGGCGTCCTGCGCGGCGACGTCAAGGACGTCCTCCTGCTCGACGTCACCCCGCTGTCCCTCGGCATCGAGACCAAGGGCGGCATCATGACCAAGCTCATCGAACGCAACACGACCATTCCGACGCGGCGTTCGGAGATCTTCACCACCGCCACCGACAACCAGCCCTCGGTCGGCATCCAGGTCTACCAGGGCGAACGCGAGATCGCCGCCTACAACAAGAAGCTGGGCGTCTTCGACCTAACTGGCCTGCCGCCCGCGCCCCGGGGCGTGCCACAGATCGAGGTGGCCTTCGACATCGACGCGAACGGCATCATGCACGTGTCGGCGAAGGACCTCGCCACGGGCCGCGAACAGAAGATGACGGTCACCGGCGGCTCGGCCCTCCCCAAGGACGACATCGACCGCATGATGCGGGACGCCGAACAGTACGCCGAGGAGGACCGCAAACGCCGCGAGGCCGCCGAGACCCGCAATCAGGCCGAACAACTCGTCTACCAGACCGAGAAGTTCGTCCGCGAGAACGGCGACAAGGTCCCCGCGGACACCAGGTCCGAGGTCGAGTCCGCCGTCGCCGAGCTCAAACAGCTCCTGGAACGGAACGCCGAGACGAACGACCTGCGCACAGCCGTCGAGAAACTCGCCTCCGTCAGCCAGAAGATGGGCCAGGCGATGTACGCGCAGGCCGCCGCCCAGCAGACCCCCACCGAGGACACCGGCAGCGGCCGGCACACCGCACCGCAGGACGAGGAGGGCGTGGTGGACGCGGAGATCGTCGACGACGAGCGGGATCGCGACGGGAGGGACGGCAAGGACTAGACGGGCGGTGGGGAGGTCAGGACTTAGGGGTCCTTTCACTATGAGCGTCCGATCAGGTCGCGTGGTCTGGTGCCGTGCATCGCAAGGCGCCGGAGCGGCCTCGATGGGGGAGGAGCCACGTGGGCGTTTCGGCAACGCGGCGAGGTGCGGTGCCAGGCCGCGCGACCCGGACGGGCATAGTGAAAGGACCCCTTACGGCCCACCCCCGCGTACACCGGCACGATGCCCTCCGCCTGCACCGCCACGTCCTCCGGCTCCGGCCGCCACCCGGAGACCGGGATCACGCCGGGGCCGAGAAGTTCCAGGCCGTCGAAGAAGCGCGAGAACTCGGCGAGCGAGCGGGGGTGGAAGGGGGTGCCGCTGCGGCGGAAGTGCTCAGCGGCCTTCCCGATCGCCTCGGGGTTCAGATCAGGAGTGACCTGCGACAGGATCAGCCAGCTGCCAGGAGCGAGGAAATCGACGTAACGCCTCAGCAGACCGTGCACGTCGTCGCCGTCGGCCGCGTCACCGAGGTAGTGCGTCAGGGCCACCAGCGACAGGGCGACGGGCTGCCCGAAGTCCAGGGACTGTGCCGCCAGCCGCAGGATCGTGTCGGGGTCGCGGACGTCCGCGTGGATGTAGTCGGTCGAGCCCTTCGCCGAACCGTGCAACAGGGCCTCCGCGTGCCGGAGCACGATCGGGTCGTTGTCCGCGTACACGACCTTCGACCCCGGCGCGACACCCTGCGCCACCTGATGCAGGTTCGGCTCGGTGGGAATGCCGGTGCCGATGTCCAGGAACTGACGTAATCCCGCCTCGGCGGCCGCCCTGGTCGCCCGCTGCATGAACCGGCGGTTGGCCCGCGCCCCACGCAGCACCGTGCCGTCCACGGCGAGGATGCGCCGGGCCAGCTCCTCGTCCACCGGGTAGTTGTCCTTGCCGCCCAGCCACCAGTCGTACACCCGGGCGGGGTGCGGCCGGCTGGTGTCGATGCGGACGGGCGCGGCGTCGGATCCGGTCATACGGCGTCGTCTCCTCGGGGCTGGGGCTGGGGCTGGGGGTGGGGGTGGGGGTGGGGAGGGCGCGAGGCCGGCGTGGACCTACGGGGCGGACCGTGCGCGGGGCCTCAGAAGTCCTGGCGGCGCTCCCGGAGCAGCTTCTTGGTGCGCTCGGCCGACGCGGCGCGCGCCGACATGTGGTCCAGGACCTCCAGATGCGTCGCGACCTCCTTGCGGGAGTCGAGATACAGGGCGCCGGTCAGGTACTCGGTGAAGACCATGTCGGGCAGCTCCGGCTCGCCGAAGCGGAACAACGAGAACGGCGCGTAGGTCCCCGGATGCGGGCCCTCCTCGAACTCCGCGACCTGCAGCGTGACCCGGTCGCGCTCGGCGAACTCCAGGAGCCTGTCCAACTGGTCGCGCATGACCTCGCCGTGGATGCTCACCGGCCGCCGCAGTACCGTCTCGTCCATGATCACCCACAGGTGGGGCGGGTTCGGGCGCTCCAACAGCCGCTGCCGCTCCATGCGCAGGGACACATGCCGCTCGGTCGTCTCCGGCCTCGTCTGCCCTATCGTCCCGGCCTCCAGCACCGCACGCGCGTACGCCTCGGTCTGCAGCAGACCCGGCACGAAGTGCGGTTCGTAGGAGCGGATGATCCCGGCGGAGCCCTCCAGACTCACGTACAGGCTGAACCAGTCCGGCAGCACGTCGTGGAACCGCTGCCACCAGCCCGGCCGGTTCGCCTCCTCGGCCAGATCTATGAAGGAGGCCGTCTCGTCGTCGCCGACACCGTACGTCTCCAACAACACCTGGACATACGGTATTTTCAGCGCGACCTCGGCCATTTCCATCCGCCGTACGGTCGCCGGGGCCACCCGCAGTATCTGCGCGGCCTCCTCGCGTTTGAGGCCGGCCGTCTCCCGCAGTTCCTGCAGGCGTCTGCCGAGCACCACCTGACCCACGGTGGGCGCAGGACGCCGCTCACTCACGCCACGCCTCCCCTACGCGTCGAAGCTTGCGTGCAGTGTGCCATGTTCGATGGCTGTCTCATCAGTCCCAGGAGGCCCCGCGACAAAGCCTCTGCGGGCGGGGGAGATGCGTTTCCTGGCGGGCGGCCGGGATTACCCCTGAGGTAATCGACCGGGCTGCCGGTAGGACGGGATGGTGGTGGCAACGGGTTCCGGGCCGGCGCACTCCGGCCCGGGATCCGGGATCCGGGATCCGGGATCCGGGATCCGGGATCCGGCATCCGGGATGCAACGCGTATGCGGTGTCCGGGATCCGGAAGCCAGACGGATGCTCTCGGCACTCGGCACTCGGCACTCGGTATTCGGTATCGGGATCCGGCAGCCGGTGCGCATCCGGCATTCAGGATCCCGCTCCTCAACTCGACCTCGACGAAGGGTGATCGCCATGTCCGCGACCCAGCTCGCCGCACTCGCCCGTAGCTCCGACCCGCACACCATGCTGCGTCGCTTCCTCGTCCTGGACGCCGTGGTGACCGGGGCGAACGGCCTCGCCTACCTGGCAGCCTCCGGCCCGCTGGGGCGGCTGCTCGGAACGGACTCGGGGCTGCTCCTGGCGCTCGGTGTCTTCCTCACCGCGTACGCGGTGGCCGTCGGCCTCGTCGCGGCCCGCGCCCACCCGGCCGCCCTGCCCGTCAGGGCCGTGATCGAGGCCAACCTCGCCTGGTCGGCGCTGAGTCTCCTCGCCCTGGGTCTGTGGCTGTCACCGACCACGGCCGGCACCGTGTGGACGGTGCTCCAGGCCCTCACCGTCGCCGGGTTCGCGCTGCTGCAGTACACCGCCCTGAGGCACCGTCAGGACATGAGTGAGTGAAGGTACTTGACCGTCGCCGGATCGGCCGGGAGCAGCGTCTCGATGGCCAGCTCGGCGACGGTCACGTCCATGGGGGTGTTGAAGGTGGAGATGGACGAGATGAACGACAGCGTCCGTCCCTCGTGCTCGATCTGCATCGGCAGTGCGAAGTAGGCGAAGGGCTCGACCGGTTGGTCGTCCCGCCCTTCGGCCGCAGCCTCCGGCACGGGGTACGCGGCGACCTCTTCGTACAGCGCCCGCAGCGGCTCGGAGCGGTGCAGGGCGATCTGGCGGCCCATCTGGGCCAGCAGATGCCCTCGCCACTCACGGAGGTTGCGGATGCGTGGCGCCAGGCCCTGTGGATGCAGGGTCAGCCGCATGGCGTTGAGCGGTGGCGCGAGCAGGGACTCCGGGATGCCGTCGAGCAGCATCAGGATGCCCCGGTTCGCCGCGACGACGTTGTACATCGCGTCGACCACGAGGGCCGGATACGGCTCGTAACCCTGGATCAGCCGTTCCATGCCCTCGCGCAGGGCATCCAGGGCCGGGTCGTCCAGCGGGGTTTCGGGGTAGTGCGGAGCGTAACCGGCCGCCAGCAGCAGCGCGTTGCGCTCGCGGACGGGGATGTCGAGGTGTTCGGCCAGCCGCAGCACCATGTCCTCGCTCGGCCGGGAGCGGCCCGTCTCGATGAAACTGATGTGCCGGGCCGAGGAGTCGGCGCGCAACGCCAGCTCCAGCTGGCTGACCCGCCGTTGCTCCCGCCAGGCCCGCAACAGCGGGCCCACCCCCTTGTCGGCGGGGGTACCGGCGGACGCGGCGGAACCGGACGCGAGAATGGTCATACGGACGACCGTAACCGAGGAACGGCCACGGTCGACGGGCGGTCGCAACCGGGATGGCGGCGACCGTCGGCGAACGACCCTGGTCGAACGACGCTGGTCGAAGGACGGGCGACTGTGGACAGTGGACAGTCGCCCGTGGTGAGTGGAGGAATGGGCGCATGAGCCGGCCGCAGAAGCAGACACTGGAAACCGCCGCGGTCTACCGCGCCAGAGTGCGCGGCTGCCTCCTGGGAGGGGCCGTAGGCGACGCCCTCGGCTACCCCGTCGAGTTCTCCTCCCTGGACCGTATCCGCGCGTCCCACGGCGAGCGCGGGGTGACCGGCTTCGTGCCCGGCGCGCACGGTGTGGTCGGCCGCATCAGCGACGACACACAGATGACGCTGTTCACCGTCGAGGCCATCGTCCAGGCCCACGCGCGGGAACGGGAGAAGGGCATCGGCGGCGGGTGGGCGCTGCTGCTGCGCCGGGCGTACGAGCGGTGGCTGGAGACCCAGACGAAGCCGGGTCCGGAGCAGGCCGCACCACCCCCGGGCGGTGCTCCCGCCGGTGGTCTGATCACCGAGGCCTGGCTGTACTCCCGCCGTGCCCCCGGCAACGCCTGTCTGTCCGGGGTCGCCCAGATGTACGCCCCCGACCCGTGGCTCGAACTCGACGGCAAGCCGGGTCAGGTCAACTCCGGCTCCAAGGGCTGCGGCGCGGTGATGCGCTCGGCCCCCTTCGGTCTCGTCAACCGCGCCGACGCGGCCTTCGCCATGGCCGCCCGCGGCGCCCAGATCACCCACGGCCACCCCACCGGCTACTACGCGGCGGGCGCGTTCGCCGCGATCGTGGCCCACATCGTCGACGGGGACTCTCTCGAAGGCTCGGTCCTGCGCGCCCTGCGCGAGCTGGAGCGCCACCGGGGTCACGAGGAGACCTCGGCCGCTCTGCGCCGGGCCGTCGACCGGGCGGCGCAGGGCGCGCCGACGGCGGAGAAGGTCGAGTCCCTCGGCGCGGGCTGGGTCGCGGAGGAAGCCCTCGCCATCGGCGTCTACTGCGCCCTCGTCACGACCGACGTGACGGAGGCCCTGCTCCTTTCCGTCAACCACTCCGGCGACAGCGACTCCACCGGCTCCGTCTGCGGCAACCTCCTCGGCGCCCGGCACGGCGACGTCGGACTGCCGCACGCGTGGGTGGAACAGGTCGAGGGCCGTACCCGGATCGCGGCGCTCGCCGACGATCTCGCGGCCGAATCCGGCCGCGGCTGACCAACGGGGACCCTCCTGACCAGGGCCGAAGCGGCCCGGCTGTGGCAGGCTGAAGAAACACCCCCACATCCACGAAGGAGCCAGGTCATGCCCCTCGAACCGCTGTCGCAGAAGGACATCGAGGACCGGCTCACGGAGCTGCCGGGCTGGTCGCTCGACGGCGACCGCCTCGCCCGGTCCTACCGGCTCCGCACGCACTTCGCCGCCACGGCGATGGTCGTCCACATCGCCCAGGTCCAGGAGGAACTCGACCATCACTCGGATCTCACCCTCGGCTACAACACGGTCTCCCTGACGGTGAACACCCACAGCGTGGGCGGGGCCGTGACCGAGCTGGACTTCGAGCTCGCGGCGAAAGTGGAGGCACTCGCTCCCGGTCACGGAGCCCAGTGACGCGGGTGCTGGACTATGACCGGGAATCCGACGCCTACGACGCCACCCGCGGCGGCGAGCCCAGGGCCGCCGCGGCCGCCGACGCCGTCCTCGCCCTGATCCCCGACGGAGCCCGCCGCCTCCTCGACGTCGCCTGCGGCACGGGAATCGTGACCCGTCGCCTGGCGGCGGCCCGGCCCGCCCTGCGGGTGACGGGCGCGGACCTGACGTACGGGATGGCCCGGAGGGCGGACGAACGGCTGCCCGGAGCGATCGTCCTCGCGGACGGCCGCCGGCTGCCGTTCCCCGACGGGGCGTTCGACGCCGTCACCAGTGTGTGGCTGCTTCATCTGCTCGACGGGCCCGGCGACGTCCGGGCCGTCGTCGCCGAGTGCGCCCGTGTGCTGCGGCCGGGCGGCGTGTACGTCACCACCGTCGACAAGGCCGCCGCACACGATGTGGGCAGCGACATCGACGCGGTGCTCGCGCCGCGCCCGCGCCGGCCGGCCCGGGACGCGCCACAAGCCGTTGTGTCGTATGCGGTCGACTGTGGGCTGGATCCGGCAGGGAGGGGCCGTTTCCCCGGCCTCGGCCAGGGCCGCAGCCCGCGCAGTACGGTCGCGGACCTGCGCCGCGGCTGGTTCACGCGGATGCCGCCCGGCCATCCCCTGGTCGACCGGTTCGCCACCCGCCTGGAGACGCTGCCCGACCAGGACCGGCCGCGGCCCGACCCGGTGTTCACGGTGCTGGCGTTCCGGAAGGCCGGCTGAAGTCCATGAACCAGTTGGTCACCCAGGTGTCCCCGTCGTCCACCGAGAAGGCCTGTTCCCAGCGGGCCGTGGTGGCGGAGACCTCCGACCACACGAACCGCACCCGCACGTCCTTTTCTTCGTGGGTGTCGTCCCCGTGGAACTCGCCGCGCCCGCCCTCGAAGCGGCCGATGACCGGCGGGAACAGCTTTCCGCTGCGGCTGGAGGACCAGTTCAGCGACCACCGGCGGGTCTCCGGGTCGAAGAGCCGCAGCGTCAGCCCCTTCCACCCCTGCCCCGGCACGTCCAGTTCGTCGATGTTCGCGGCCCCGTCGAACAGGCTCCAGCAACGGCTGCGGGCCCCGAACTCCTCCCAACCGCTGTCCTGATCGAGGAAGTCGGTACGGCGGCGATGGCGGACCTCCCACTCGCCGTGCAGGAAGTCGAAGTCGTGCGGGCTGCTCATCAGCGGTCTCCTGTGGTTCCGGCGGGCAGGGAATCGGCCAAGTAGGCGTCCAGATCAGGGGCGTCGGGGGCGAGCAGGTGCCGTACCCAGGCGTCGCGTTCGTGCAGGATCGGCGGGAGCTCCCAGACGCAGCCGATCCACGGCCGGTCCGGTGTGACGAAGTGGGTGGGGTCGTCGTCCGGGCAGCCGAGGACGGGCTGGCCAGCCGCGGCGCTCCGGAAGTGCAGGACGTTGTCCCACACCCAGCTGTACGCGTTCAGGTAGGCGCCGTTGTCGCCACCGCGGTGCAGCACCACGAACGTCGCCGGCGGCGTCCCGTCCGGCTCCGGCAACAACTGCGGCAGAATCTCGTACGCCGCCTTCTCCACGTCGGACGCGATGCCCGCCGGGTGCGCGGTGACGTGGTAGCGCTTGATGCGCCGCCCTGCCACCTCGATCGGCGACGGCACGGTCAGCAGTTTCTCCGTGAAAACCATGACGCGACGCTAGGGCGAGTCCACTGACATCCTGTGGCAGTGAAGTCGAGCCGACTGGTGTCCATCCTGCTGCTGCTCCAGACCCGCGGCCGGATGACCGCCGCCCAGCTCGCCGGGGAACTGGAGGTCTCCGTCCGCACGGTATACCGGGACGTCGAAGCGCTCAGTGCCGCCGGTGTCCCGCTGCACGGCGACGCGGGCCACGCCGGCGGCTACCGACTCCTCGACGGCTACCGCACGCGTCTCACCGGCATGACCGCGGGGGAGGCGCAGGCCCTGTTTCTCTCCGCGGTTCCCGGTCCCGCCGCGGACCTCGGTCTCGGGTCCGTCCTGGCAGCCGCGCAGCTCAAGGTGCGCGCCGCCCTGCCGGCGGAACTGCGCGCCCACGCGGACCGGATCAGCGGCCGCTTCCACCTCGACGCGCCGGGATGGTACGCGGACGGGGACGAGACGCCGTACCTGTCCGCGGTCGCCGACGCGGTATGGAACAACCGTATCCTGGATATCGTATACCGTCGCTGGCGTGCGCCCACCGACGTGGAGCGCCGCCTCGAACCCTACGGACTGGTCCTCAAAGCGGGCCGCTGGTACGTCGTCGCCGGCCCCGGACCACGCACCTACCGCGTCGACCAGATCCTCCAACTCACACCCATCAGCGAGCAGTTCACCCTCCCCGACGACTTCGACCTGGCCGCGTACTGGACGGCGTACCAGCGCGACTTCCACGCCCGGCTCCAGCAGGGCGAGGCGGTGGTACGCCTGGCGCCGGGCGTACAACTCGCCGGGCAGACAGTGGCCGCCACACGCACCGACGACGAAGGCTGGACCGTGGCCACCGTCCCCATCGAGTCCCTGGACCACGCCCACGCCGAGTTCCTGCGCCTGGGCACCGGCGTCGAGGTGCTCCAACCCCCCGAGCTGCGCGCGAGAATCGCCCGCACGGCCGCCGAATTGGCCGAAAGGTACGGCAACTCGGGTGTGCCCGGCGGCGACTGAAGAGGAACGGAACCCGCCCGTCCTCTCAGGAGGTTCGCCCCGTGCACAACCCGCACCCGCACCCCCGGTCACACCCCCGGACACCCCCGCCCGCGCAGCCGCTCCCGCACCCGCACCGCAGACGCCGAGCGCTCCTCTCGGCGGCCACCGCCGTCGCGGCCCTCGTGGGCGCCGGACTCACCACGTCACTCGGCGCCGACACCGCCGAGGCCGCCACCGCCCGCCAGGTCGAGAAGCTCGACCGCGGAGTCGTCAGCGTGCACACCGACAGCGGCAACCTGGTCAGCTGGCGCTGGCTCGGCACCGACTCGAACGACGTCTCCTTCAACGTCTACCGGGCCGGCACGAAGGTCAACTCCACCCCGGTCACCGGCTCCACGAACTACTTCCACTCCGGCGCCCCCGCCCAGGCCGACTACACGGTCCGCGCCGTCGTCGGCGGCGTGGAGCAGGCCGACTCCGTCCACGCCGTCCAACTGCGCACCGGCTACAAGGACGTGCCCATCACCCCGCCCGCCGGCGGCACCACACCCGACGGCGTCGCCTACACCTACGAGGCCAACGACGCCTCGGTCGCCGACCTCGACGGCGACGGCGCCCTCGACTTCGTCCTCAAGTGGCAGCCCACCAACGCCAAGGACAACTCCCAGTCCGGCTACACCGGCAACACCTTCGTCGACGGCGTCAGGCTCGACGGCACCCGGCTGTGGCGCATCGACCTGGGCCGCAACATCCGCTCCGGCGCGCACTACACGCAGTTCCAGGCGTACGACTACGACGGCGACGGCAAGGCCGAGGTCGCCATGAAGACCGCCGACGGCACCAGGGACGGCACCGGCGCGGTCATCGGCAGCTCGTCGGCCGACCACCGCAACTCCGGCGGCTACGTCCTGTCCGGCCCCGAGTTCCTGACCATGTTCAACGGCCAGACCGGCAAGGCGATGCAGAGCGTCGACTACGTCCCGGCCCGCGGCACCGTGTCCTCGTGGGGCGACTCGTACGGCAACCGAGTGGACCGCTTCCTCGCGGGAACGGCGTACCTGGACGGCTCCCGCCCCTCGCTCGTCATGGCGCGCGGCTACTACACCCGCTCGGTGATCGCCGCCTGGGACTGGCGGGGCGGCGCCTTCACCCGCCGCTGGACCTTCGACACCTCCTCCTCCACCAACGCCGGCAAGGGCTTCGACGGCCAGGGCAACCACAGCCTGTCCATCGCCGACGTCGACGGCGACGGCAAGGACGAGATCGTGTACGGCGCCATGACCGTGGACGACAACGGCTCCGGGCTGTGGACGACCAGGACGGGCCACGGCGACGCCGGCCACGTCGGGGACCTCAACCCCTCGCGGGCGGGCCTGGAGTACTTCAAGGTCTCCGAGAGCACCAGCCGGCCCGGCTCGTGGCTGGCCGACGCACGCACCGGCGCCCTCCTGTGGCAGACGGCCTCCGGTGTCGACAACGGCCGCGGAGTCGCCGCCGACGTCTACGCCGGCAGCGCGGGCGCGGAAGCCTGGTCCGCCTCCGACACCACCCTGCGCTCCGCGACCGGCGCCTCCCTCGGCCGCGAGCCCTCCAGCATCAACTTCGTGAGCTGGTGGGACGGCGACCCGGTCCGCGAACTCCTCGACGCCACCCGCATCGACAAGTACGGCACCTCCGGCGACACCCGCCTGCTGACCGGCGCGGGCGTCCACTCCAACAACGGCACCAAGGCCACGCCGTCCCTGTCCGGCGACATCCTCGGCGACTGGCGCGAGGAGGTCGTCTGGCCGACGTCGAACAACACGGCACTGCGGATCTACTCGACCCCGACCGAGACCAGCACCAAGATCACGACCCTGCTGCACGACACGATGTACCGCACGGCACTGGCCTGGCAGAACACCGCGTACAACCAGCCGCCGCACCCGAGCTTCTTCATCGGCAACGGGATGGCGACGGCACCGCGGCCGACGGTCTACACCCCGTGACCACAGGTGGGTGCGCGCCCCTGAGCAAGACGCGCACCCACCGCTCTGCTCCGGTCCGGCCGGATCCGCTCCGGTCTAGCTGAAGCCGCCGCTGAAGTCGCCGTTGAGCTGGGCGGAGCAGATGTTGTAACCGCCTTGTGCCCGGCCGGACTTCGTCTTGCCATCGATGGTGACGGAACACTGGATGTCGCCGCCGCCCATGAGCTGGGCCGTCACCTGGTAGTAGAGGGCGTCGTCCTGCACGGTCAGGGTCTTCTTCATCGGCAGGCCCTTGCCCTGCAGGTTGGTGCCGTCGCTTCCGTAGGTGATGTCGACACCCGAGGAAGCCGAGCCCCACACCTTGAACACCGCCTTGCCCTCGGGCGCGGTGTCGGTGTCGGTCGTTTCCTTCGCCGGCCGGGCCTGGGCCGTGGTGGTCTTCGTGACGGTCACCGTGGGCGCCGGCTCCGCCTCGGCGGCCGCCTGCGCTCGGGCGGTGACGGTGACCGTGGGGACCGGCTCGGCCGCGGTCTTCTCACCGTCGCCGCCGTTGCCCGCGGATCCGATGCCCGCACCGATGAGCAGGATGACCGCGGCCCCTGGGATGAGGACGCGTTTGCGGGCCCAGGCCGGTACGGGAGAAGGCGGGACGGGCGGGGGCCCGAAGCCGGGCGGCGGCAGAGGTGGCGGCGGTTGGGTGTACGACATGGGCCCCCCTGAGGTGTTTCGTGGGGACTGAGCGTAACGAGGGATGTGAGGAAAGTGTGATGGATGCGTAGAGAAGGTGATGCAGTTTGATCGTCAGTCCGAGGCAAGCGGGAGAGGGCGCGCCCCGGTGTGGGGCGCACCCTCGCACCTCAGGCGAGCGCGCAGGTCTGGTCGCCGCCCAGCTTGAACGCCGCCGGTTTCGTGTTCGTGCCCGACCAGCTACCCGTGAAGCCGAAGCTCACCGACGAGCCCGCCGCCACCGTCCCGTTCCAGCCGACGTTCTTCGCCGTCACCGCCGTACCGGACTGGGCGGTCTCGGCGTTCCAGGCCTGGGTGACCTTCTGGCCCTCGGTGAAGGCCCAGCCGAGTGACCAGCCGTTCCAGGCACTCGACCCGGTGTTGGTGAGCCGCACGTCCGCCTGGAAGCCGCCCGACCACTGATTGGTGACCTTGTACGTCACCGCACAGGCACCGGTCGGGCCGGGGCCCGGTCCCGGATCGGTTCCGCCGCCTCCGGCGTCGGAGCTGTCGCCGTAGATCACCCCGCGGCCGTTCGTCGCCACGTACACGCGGCCGTACACCCGCGGGTCACCGGTGATCGCCGCGCCCGTCCAGCCCCACTCGTGGGCGTCGTCGTTGATGCGGGTCCAGGTCGCGCCCTTGTCCGTGGAGCGGAAGATGCCACGCACTCCGGCGATCTTCGCGCTGGTGTAGAGCGTCTGGTACGACGCCCCCGTCGCCGCCTTGCCGAAGCCGACGGTGTCGGCCTGCTCGACGCCGGAGAGCTTGGTGAAGGTCGCGCCGCCGTCGGTGGAGTGCCACAGCCCGTACGCGCCGTCGCTCGCACCGCCCGCCAGCCACACGTCGCCCTTCGTGCCGGGCAGCGCCTTGAAGCGCACGCTGTCGCCGCTCGGCAGTCCGGTCGCCGAGGACGCGGTGAAGGTCGCGCCGCCGTCCGAACTGACATAGAACTTGCCCGACTTGAAGCCGTAGAAGACCTTCGGGTCCACCCGGTCCGACTCGACGACCGCGCCCGCGGGGATGCCGCTCGACGCCGCCCAGGACGAGCCGAAGCCCGTCGCGTACTGGACGCCCGTGCCGGCCGGGCTCCACACGAACCGGCTGCCGTCGGCCGCCGCCGCGACCGTGCCGCCGCCGCTGACGCCCGAAGGGTCGGTGCCCGCGAACCAGTTGGCGCCGTTGTCCGTCGAGAACGCGATGTGCGGCCCCGAGTCGAGGTTGCCGACCCGGACCACCGTGTTCGGGGTAATCTCGGCGAAGTCCAGGCTGGTCGTCGAGGTGAAGTTCGGCGAGGTGAACATCATCGACGGGACCTTCGTCAGGTCCGTGTGCCGGAAGCCGCCGATGTCACCGAGGGCGCTCAGCAGCGGGGCGCCGGAGGGCGGCGACGCGAGGTCGTTGACCGCCGTCTCCTCCAGTCCCCGCACCATCGGCTCGATGGTGAACCGGCCTCCGCTGTCCCAGTTGGTGAGGTTCTCCGTACCGTAGACCGTCGCGCCGGTCCCGTACATCATCCGGTCCGAGTCGAACGGGTCGATCTCCAGCGCCTCGGTCATCCAGCCGAGTTTCGGGGCCTGCTCGGGCGGCGAGGGGTTCGCACCCCAGGTCAGCCACGGTGAGGACGACACGTCCATCGTGTAGCGGTTCGAGCGGGTGGGATACGAGGTGTAGTCCCACGCCTTCGTCCAGGTCCCGCCGCTGTCCGTGGAACGGAAGATCTGGGTGTCCGGCCACCAGGAGCTGTAGGCGGTGGCCATGACGGTACCGGGCTTCAGCCGGTCCACCGTCAGCCCGCTGAAGCCGTAGTAGGTGTCGGCCTCGGCGACCGGGCTGATGTTCGTCCAGGTGCCGCTCGCGGTCGCGTACCGCCACAACTGGCCCTTGCCGCCGTCGTACGGCCCGCCCTTGTCGCTGTATGCGAGATACAGAAAGCCGTTCGCCGTATCCAGTACGCCCTTGTGCGCGAGGTACCCCGTCGGCTGTCCGGCCAGCCGCGTCCAGGTCGCGCCCGCGTCCGTCGAGCGGTACACCGCGTTGTCCTTGTCGGCGACCCCGACGTAGATCGTCTTCGTCGCGTTCTGGGAGGTGCCCGTCGACTCGTCGAAGGTGACCCACACGATGCCCTGGTTGTCGCTGGCGTACCCGCTGGTGTCGCTCGGGTCCTGGGCGTAGTTGCCGACGTTGGGGAAGCCGGTCACCTGCGACCAGGTGACGCCGGAGTCCGTCGACCGCCACAGGCCCTTGCCGCTCGGCGCGCCGAGGTACAGCACGCTGTTCTTGTTCGGGTCGATCGCCAGCCGCTCGCCCATGCCCCGCCCGGGCATGTTGCCGCCCAGCTTGAAGGGCAGGTCGGTCTTCTGCCAGCTGGCGCCCCGGTCGGAGGACCTGAGCACGGCCCCGTTCCCCGGATCCCAGCTGTTCGTGTACGTGCCGACAGCCGCGTACACCTTGTCCGGGTCCACGGAGTCCGAGGCCAGAGCGGCCACGCCGGTGTGCCCCCAGTCGTCCCAGCCGACGGAGTCCAGCAGGGGCGTCCAGGTCTTCGTCGACTCCTGCCAGCGGTAGGCACCGCCGATGTCGGTACGGGCGTACGCCAGGTTCTTCTCGGTGCGGTTGAAGACGATGCCGGGGACGAAGCCGCCGCCGTCGACGCGCGCGTTCTTCCAGGTGTACGTGTCGGCGGCGATCGCCGGCTTCGCGGGGTCGGCGGCGAGTGCGGGCGGGGTGCCCGCGAGCAGGCCGGCCGCGAGTGCCAGTACGGCCGTGAGGATGCGGGTTCTTCGCACGGTGGGGGACCTTCCTTTCGGGAGGGCCTTGCGGGGAGGGCCGTTCAGAAGGAGTCAGAAGGAGAGCGTGCGAGGGGCCGGGCGGCCCCCAGTGCGGGTGGGGGCCGCCCGGCCAAGTGGCCCCGTCGTCAGGTGACGAGACCGCGCACACGGAGCTTTCAAGCGGTTCCGGGGAAGCGCTGTGAGCTACCGGGCCCCGTCAGGGCGCCGGTGACTGCGCGACCAGCCACACACGGCCGGCAGCCTAAGAACACAGCCCTTCCCGCGGAGCGCTCGGCGGGGGCTATTCGAGAAGCTCCGCGTACGAGCCCATGGCCAGGGCGATGTCCGCCTGGGCCCAGAACCGGTGGTACGTGAAGGAGGGCGCGGCTCCGCCCGCCAGGTAGGCCTCGATCTTCGACCAGGCCGGGTCGTCCTCGTAGAAGGAGCGGATGGAGTCGAAGGTCGACGACGCGTTGATCGCGTCGCCGTTCGGCATGGTGCCGGTCCAGCCGCTCGGGACGGTCACGGCGTCGTCGAAGCGGTTGTAGTCGGCGCGGGTCTCCGGGACGGCGATGCCGAGGTCGTCCTGGTAGTTGTCCCACATGCCGTCGAGGAGCGCCTTGGCCGTGGCCGCTGCCTGGGTGTCACCGGAGCGGTCCGCGTAGTACGTCAGGGTCTTGGCGTACGCGGCGGCCACACCGACGTCGTTGGTGTAGTCGGCGACGGTGACGTGCAGACCGTTGTTGGCGCCGGGGTTGGTGGCGTTCCAGGTGTCGGGCTGGCCCGACCACTGGAGCGTCGAGGGGATCAGATAGGTGCCGTCCGGGTTGACCGTGGTCTTGGACAGTGCCCAGTCGACCCACTTGTCGAGGACGACCTTGGCGTCCGCGTCACCCGTCTGCTGGTAGTACTCGGCGACCCGCTCCATCGACCACGCCTGGAAGCCGAACCACTGGTTGGACGGCGGGTCGTGGTAGACGGGCTGCTGGTCGTAGTACATGCCGTAGAACGTCGACTTCCCGGCCGGCGGCGTCGCGTAGCGGCCCGCCCAGCTGTTGGTCGCACCGCCCGCGATGGCCCCCTCGTCCGACTGCAGCCAGCGGTAGAACTCCAGCTGCCGGTCGAGCGACTTGGCCCAGTCCGCCTGCCCCGTCGCCGACTTGGGCTTCAGGTCGGCGTAGCTGCTCAGCGCGTACGCGGCCAACGGGTTCTGGTAGCCGCCGTGCGCGTGGCTGGAGCCGATGCGCCAGGCCCAGCCGGCCGAGGTGTCGGTGGCGCCGCCCCAGGCGTAGTACCAGGACATCAGGTACATCGAGGCGTCCTTGCCGGTGCCGGCCGCACAGGTCGACGGCCCGACGCAGTTGCCGATCTTCTTGAAGTACTTGTCGTACATGGAGTAGCGCAGGTAGTCACCCATCTTCGCGGCCTTGCCGACGGTCGCGGAGACGTCACCGCCCTTGCCCTGCTCCTTCGCCCAGATGTCCGCCCAGTACGCGGCCTGCACGGCCCGCGCGTCGGCGTCCGGGGCGTTGGTGAACTTCCACTGCTTGGCGTACGACGCGTCACCCGTGAACAGGTCCAGGTAGCCGTTCTTCCCGCCGTACTTGAAGGCGTCGCACGTCGGCTGCGGCACCGTCTCCCACACCGACTCCTGCGCGCCGCGCTGGAAGGTGTTGATGTACGACGGCCCGGTGTCCGTCGGGCCCGCCTCACACTTGCCCGGCGAGTTGCCGTAGCCGTAGACGTTGTCGACGTCCTGCAGCCAGTGCATACCGTAGACGTCGTCCGTACCGTATGCGGTCTTCAGTTCACCGGCGATGGGATCCGAACCGACCGAGGCCGACGCGTCGAGCTTCGCCGGGTACTCGCCCGGGGTGTCCAGCTCGGGCGCGTACGTCGCCGGCTTCGAGGCGTTGTAGAAGGAGTTGGTGGGCTGGTCGGCGTGGGTCGGGATCATGAACTTCTCCATGATGTCCCAGGCGCCGTTGAACTTCGTCCAGTCGCCGGTGACCTTGCCGTACATGGCCTGCAGCCACAGCAGGTAGCTGTATGCCTCCGACGTCGTCTCGTGCCCGTGGTCCGGAGCCTCGACGATCAGCGTCTCGACCGAGTGGTAGGGGATGCCCTCGGGGGAGAAGTAGCCGCTGGCCGGGTTGGTGATCTTGCCGTACAGCTCCAGGAAGCGGGCGTCGTACTCCTTCGACGCCGCGATCTGCGTGACCGTCACCGTGGACTTCCCGTGCCCGGCGGCCGTCGACTCGAAGGTCGCCGCACCGGTGCCGGAGGCGTCGGCCGTGATGGTCACCTTCTGCGCGGTGTTCCAGTTCGACGGGGTGAAGGTGAGCGACGCCCCGCCGGTCACCGACAGACCCGTGTTGCCGCCGGTGCGGGCGGTCGTGACCGTCACGTTGGCGGACGGCTGGGTCGACAGCTTCACGTCGAACGTGCCCGTCTTGCCCTGCTGGACGGCCAGCTGGTTGGTCGAGGCCACCACCGCGGGACCCGACGCGACGGTGATGCCGACCGGCGTGGACTCCGCGGACGCGCCCAGACTGTCGTACCCCTTCGCGAGGAGCGAATGACTGCCCACGGTCAAACTTGAGACCGAGAGTGAGTACGGCGCCGTCGTGTCCGTGCCCAGCAGCGTGGTGTCGTCGTAGAACTCCACCTTGCTGATCGTCGCGCCGTCCGCGGCCGCGGCGGTCGCGGCGAGCGGGACCGCGTCCCCCCGCGTGTAGACCGCACCCGCCGCCGGGCTGGTCAGCACGGTGATCGGCGGCTGGTGCGCACCCGTACAACTGGTGCCGTTCACCGCGAAGCCGGCCGGATTCGCGTTCGTGCCGCTGTAGGTGAACTGCGCTCCGGTGGAGACGGCGGCACCCACGGCGATCGTGCCGTTGTACGACGCGTTCTTCACCGTGATCGCCTGGCCCGACTGGGACCAGGAGCCGTTCCAGCCGGTGCCGCTGAGCTTCTGGTTGCCCGCGTAGCTGTAGGTCAGGGTCCAGCCGGCGATGGGATCCGTGCCGCGGTTGGTGATCGTCAGGTCCGCGGTGAAACCGGAGCCCCAGTCGTTCGTCCTGTAGTCGACGCTGCACTGAAGCGGCGCCGCCTGCGCGGGAGTTGAACCCGTACTCAGCATCGTGAACGGAAGTGCCAAGGCCGCCACGACGGCGGTCCACAGACGCCGGGCGGTCCGGCGTCCTGTTCTGGGGGCCATGTGCTGGTTCCTCCTCGCGGGTCGGAACTGTCAAGGCTTGAACCAGTGGGAGCGCTCCCATAGTGGGGACGGGGGTGGGAGGGGTCAAGGTGCTTGAAGAGTCGAAAAGATTCGACAAGAGACGTTGAGGGAAAGTCAGTTACTCCTCTGTTCTTTGCCGTCACTTGGCGCTAGCTTCGTTGACACCAGTGGGAGCGGTTCCATCAGTCGACGCGTCCGTCACGACGCGCCCGAACTGCAAGGAGTCGCTCATGCGACACCCCCCGCGTTCAGTACTTTTAGCCGTCGCCGGAGCGATCGCACTTGTCGGGTCCATGACCGTCACGGCGGTCACGGCGTCCGGCGCCGCACCCGCCTGCACGGTGGACTACTCCGTCACCAGCCAGTGGGACTCCGGCTTCCAGGGCGCTGTCAGGATCACCAACAACGCAGCATCCGTAAGCAGTTGGAAGCTGACGTTCGACCTCACAGGCGGCCAGAAGGTCAACCAGGGCTGGAACGCCAAGTGGTCCCAGTCCGGTACGACCGTCACCGCCGCCAACGAGAGCTACAACGGCTCGCTCGGCACCGGCGCGAGCATCAGCGCCGGGTTCCTCGCCTCCACGTCGGGGAGCAGCGCCGTACCGACGTCGTTCCAGCTGAACGGCACCACCTGCAACGTCGACACCGAACCGTCGCCCACGCCGGATCCGACAAACCCCCCGGATCCCGGTGACGGCACGGCACCCGTACTACGCGTTCTCGGCAACAAGCTCGTGGACGCCGAGGGCGACACCCGCCGCATGCTCGGCGTGAACCGGTCCGGCGGCGAGTTCATGTGCGTCCAGGGCCGCGGCATCTTCGACGGCCCGGTCGACGACGCCTCCGTCAAGGCGATCGCCGACTGGAACGCCAACACCGTCCGCATCCCGCTCAACGAGGAGTGCTGGCTGGGCCTTTCAAACATCCGACCCGAGTACGCCGGCGCCCACTACATCAACGCCGTCAAGGACCTGGTGGCGAAGGTGAGGGCGCACGGCATGACGCCGATGCTCGAACTGCACTGGACCCACGGCCAGTACACCGGCAACTCCGCGGGCTGCGCGGACGTGTACGCCAGCTGCCAGAAGCCGATGCCCGGCATGCGGTACACCCCGGACTTCTGGTCCTCGGTGGCGAACACCTTCAAGGACGACCCGACCGTCGTCTTCGACCTGTTCAACGAGCCCTACCCGGACCGCGCCACCTCCACGACCACCCAGGCGTGGCAGTGCTGGCGGGACGGCGGCACCTGCTCCGGCATCGGATACGAGGTCGCCGGTATGCAGGATCTCGTGGACAGCATCCGCGAGACCGGCGCCAAGAACCTGATCCTGGCCGGCGGGCTCGCGTACTCGAACGACCTGAGCCAATGGCTCACGTACAAGCCCACCGACCCGGCGGGCAATCTCGCCGCCGCCTGGCACGTGTACAACTTCAACGCCTGCTCCAACGAGAGCTGCTGGAACTCCACGCTCGCCCCGGTCGCAGCCCAAGTGCCGCTCATAGCCGGGGAGATCGGCGAGAACACCTGCTCGCACGGCTTCATCGACCAGGTCATGAAGTGGTTCGACGACCGCGGCCTGTCGTACCTGGGCTGGACCTGGAACACCTGGAACTGCAACACCGGTCCCGCCCTGATCTCCGGTTACGACGGCACACCCACGGCGTTCGGAATCGGGCTGCGCGACCATCTGCGCGCCCTGAACGGCTGACAACTCCCGCAACCGGGTGACCCGCGACCGAGTCACCCAGAGCCAAGTCACCCGCAACCAAGCCACCCGCAACCGAGTCACCCGCAACCGCGAAGGAACCCGCACTCATGAGTCGTACCAGAACCGCGATGCTCGCTGCCCTGGCGCTGGTCGCCGGGGCCTCCGGGACGGCCTTCGCCGTCGTTCCCGGGGACGTCGGCGCCGCCGCCATCCCCTGCACCGTCGACTACAAGGTGCAGAACCAGTGGGACACCGGCTTCACCGCCGCCGTCACCGTCACCAACAACGGGGCCGCCAAGTCCAGTTGGGCGGTGAAGTGGTCGTACGCCGGAAACCAGAAGGTCACCAGCGGCTGGAACGCCAAGGTCAGCCAGAGCGGCACCGCCGTCACCGCCGCCAACGAGTCCTACAACGGCACGCTCGCCACCGGCGGTTCGGCCAGCTTCGGCTTCCAGGGCACCTACAGCGGCACCAACGCCCTCCCCGCCACCTTCACCCTCGACGGCGTGACCTGCAACGTCGACAACGGCGGCGGCGGTCCCACCGATCCGCCGGACCCCACCGGCCCCAAGGTCGACAACCCGTACTCCGGCGCCAAGGTCTACGTGAACCCGGAGTGGTCCGCGAAGGCCGCCGCCGAGCCGGGCGGCAGCCGCATCTCCAACCAGCCCACCGGAGTCTGGCTGGACCGCATCGCCGCGATCAACGGCGTCAACGGCGGCATGGGCCTGCGCGACCACCTCGACACGGCGCTGACGCAGAAGGGCACCGGCGAACTCGTCGTCCAGCTCGTCATCTACAACCTGCCCGGCCGCGACTGCGCCGCCCTCGCCTCCAACGGCGAACTCGGCCCGACGGAGATCGACAAGTACAAGACTCAGTACATCGACCCGATCGCCGCGATCCTCGCCGACCCCAAGTACGCCGCGCTGCGGATCGTCAACACCATCGAGATCGACTCGCTGCCCAACCTCGTCACCAACACCGGCAGCCGCCCCACGGCCACGCCGCAGTGCGACGTGATGAAGGCCAACGGCAACTACCAGAAGGGCGTCGGCTACGCCCTGAACAAGCTCGGTGACGCACCCAACGTCTACAACTACATCGACGCCGGCCACCACGGCTGGATCGGCTGGGACGACAACTTCGCCCCCAGCGCCGCCCTGTTCAAGGAGGCGGCGACCACGGAGGGCGCCACCGTCAACGACGTCCACGGCTTCATCACCAACACGGCCAACTACAGCGCACTGAAGGAGAACAACTTCACCATCAACGACACCGCGGGCGGCAAGTCGGTCCGCGAGTCGAAGTGGGTCGACTGGAACCGGTACGTCGACGAACTGTCCTTCGCCCAGGCGTTCCGCAACCAGCTCGTCACCACCGGCTTCAACTCCGGCATCGGCATGCTGATCGACACCTCCCGCAACGGCTGGGGCGGCACCGCACGGCCCGCCGCACCGGGCGCCACGACCACCGTGGACACCTACGTCGACGGCGGCCGCTACGACCGCCGTATCCACATCGGCAACTGGTGCAACCAGGCCGGAGCCGGCCTCGGTGAGCGCCCGCAGGCCAGCCCGGCCGCCGGGATCGACGCGTACGTGTGGATGAAGCCTCCGGGCGAGTCCGACGGTTCGAGCCAGTTCATCGAGAACGACGAGGGCAAGGGCTTCGACCAGATGTGTGACCCGGCCTACAAGGGCAACCCGCGCAACGGCAACAACCCGTCCGGCGCTCTGCCGAACTCCCCGCTGTCGGGGCACTGGTTCTCGGCACAGTTCCAGGAGCTCATGAAGAACGCCCACCCGGCGCTCTGACCCACCGCTGGATGCCTCAAGTCCCGTGAAACACCGGCCAGTTCACTGAAAGTTGCCTGACGTGATCCGCCGGGGTCAGCCCTCCCGGGCCAGACCCCGGCGGATCGCGAACTCCACCGCCGAGTAGTCGCCGTCCTCACGCTCCAACTCGTAGGGCACGGCGGGATACAGCGGCGGCTGCGCCATGAAGCGGGGCCGCGTGCCGTGATGCGGCTGCGCGGCATGCACCAGGAACGGATGACAGACGTACACGTCGCCGGGGCGGCCGGTGGCGTACGCCACCGGCCGATGCGCGGAGGCCGCCGCCACCTTCGGACCGAGCTCCATGAACGAGGCGCCCTCATCGCCGTAAGGCTCCAGCACCCGCGGTACGTCCAGGTGCGAGCCCACCCGGACACGGGTCGGCGCGTCCGCCTCGGTGACCTCGGTGAACAGAAACAGCATCAGCAGAGCGCGATCCCTCGAGCGCAGGTTCGTGTGATACGCCGCGGCGCCCTCGGGGAGATAGCTGCCCTCGATGTGCCAGCCCGCGTCGTCCGGCTCCTCCTCGTGCGGGAAACGCAGCGGAAAGCTGCCCAGCGAATAACGCGGCTCCCAGCGCCCCTCGCCGACCAGCAGGTCGAACGCCTCATGCAGGGCAGGGGAGTTGGCAGCCGCCGCGAACGGCCCCTGCGCCAGGCCGGCCACCCAGTGCACCGGGGCCTTCCAGGTCGCCGGGTCCTCGGCGTCGTATCCCGTCTCCTGCCACAGCAGCCGGACGCAGTCCTCGGCGACGCGCGGCGGGAAGGCGCTCTCGATTTTCACCAAGCCGTCCGCGAGGAAACGCTCCACCAGCTCGTCGTCCATACGGTCATCCTGGGCATCCGGTCTCCCACGGCGCACCTCATTTTCGCAGCCGCCCGCCGCCTGTCGCCCGCCGCTTGCCCAGGACGCCGTCTTTTTGCCGTCGCGGCAACAGCGGTGGCCTCCCGGCGGTGCGTCGGCGCACTCTGGCCGCATCCGGACGAGAGGCTGACTTCCATGGCGCACCACCACGAGCACGATGCCGACGACGGGCACGACTACGAGCACGAGCACGACGTCAGTCATGGCCACCGTCATGGCCACGGCGACACGGACATCGACTGGAACGAGATGGCCCCTCGGCTGGAGAGCCAGGCGGAGCTGTTCACTCCCCTGTACGAGCGGGCCCTGGCGTGGCTCGGTCACAAGCAGACCGAGCCCGGACTGATCGTCGACGCGGGCAGCGGACCTGGCGTCGTCTCCTGCCTGCTCGCCGACGCCTTCCCCGGCGCCCGGGTCGTCGCCGTCGACGGCACCGAACCGCTGCTGGAACGGGCCCGCGCCCGCGCCGGACGCCTCGGCGTCGCCGACCGTTTCGACACCCTCGCCGGTGAACTCCCCGGTGTTCTCGACGACGTGGAGTATCCCGCCGACCTGCTGTGGGCCAGCCGCAGTCTGCACCACCTCGGCGACCAGCGTGCCGCCCTCACCGCCTTCGCGGCCCGGCTCGCACCCGGCGGCACGCTCGCCCTTCTGGAGGGCGGCCTGCCCGCCCGGTTCCTGCCCCGCGACATCGGCATCGGACGGCCCGGACTGCAGGCACGCCTCGACGCGCTCGAGGAGGAGTGGTTCGCGAGGATGCGCGCGGACCTGCCCGGTACCGTCGCCGAGACCGAGGACTGGCCGGCGCTGATGACAGCCGCCGGCCTCCGGCCGACCGGCACCCGCAGCTTCCTGCTCGACCTGCCCGCCCCGACGACGGACCGGGCCCGCGCTTACGTCGCCGCCTCACTCCAGCACCTCCGCGACGGCTTCGGCGACCGCCTCGACGCCACCGACCGTGCCACCCTCGACCGGCTCCTGGATCCAGAGGACCGGGCGAGCGTGCACCTGCGGCCCGATGTCTTCTTGCTGGCGGCGCATACGGTGTACACGGCTGTACGTGTGGGATGAAGGCGTGTACCGGATTCAGTCGCCGGTCGCCGGTCGACCGTCTGCCGTCGCCCGCGTACGCGCCGCATCCCGTATGCGCTTCCTGTATACGGGATGCGGTCGACCGCGGGCGGTCGGTCAGCAACGGCCCGGCCGGGCGTACACCGTGATCCGGGCCCCCAGGGCATGCCGTGTACGACATGCGACGAAGTACGTGGCGAGCACCCGCCGCTTGACCGCCTCCTGCGGCACGTGATCCACCGGTTGCCCGGCAGGGTCGCCCACTGCGAGGATCCGCGCCGCCGCGAGCATGCGGGCGCGTAGGACGGCGGCCGGCACCTCCGTGCCGTACAGCGTGTACGAGGCGACCGGACCGCGGTCCAGGGCGAGATCGCGCAGGCCGCGAACGGACCCCGGGTCGGGAAGCGTCCACACGCGGCGCCGGGAAGGCAGGAAGACGACCCCGTCGGCGTCCCCGCCCACCGAGCGGACGGCCGCGGCTATGGCGGTGGCGTCGTCGGTACGGCTCTGTGGTGCGCGCAGTTGCAGGGTGGTCGGCAGCAGCGCCAGTACGGCTGCCCCGGCGGCGAGTACGGCGACGGTCCGGATCCGGCCGGCCGCGCGGACGAGCCGGTCGAGTGCGGCCCCGACCAGCAGGGCGGTGCCCGCATGGCCGTAGAGGACGTAGCGGTCGACGTACAGCGGCTTGACCAGTGAGACCAGCAGGAGCAGAAGCCCAGGCAGGGCGAGCAGTGGCAGCGCCAGTGCGGTGAGCCCCATGTTCTCCGGGCTTCGGCCGCCGCCCCGGAGCAGTGCCGCACAGGCCACTCCGAGCACGGTCACCCCGGCGAAACCGATGAGGGCGCCGGCCCCGACGCCACCGATCCACGCCACCTGGTCCGACTGGCGCATGCTCAGCGCGACCAGTGGAGCGATGCCCGTACAGACCGCGAGCGCCACCAGGAAGCCCGTGCGGCGGGCCGCGCGGGGCAGCGCCACCAGGTGTGCGGCCAGGACCAGCACGGCGAACTCGTGCAGCAGGCATGCCGCCAGCACGACCATGCCGTAGGCGGCCCAGGCTCCGCCCGTGCGCCGCCGAGCGGCTCGCACCAGCAGGTAGGACGCCCAGACGACCAGGGCGCAGACGAGTGCATACGATCGACCCTCTTGTGCATACCGCTGGACCGGCGGCAGCAGCGCGAAGACGACCCCGGCGACAAACCCCGCTCGCGGTCCCGCGAGACGCCGCCCCAGCAGCACCAGCGTCCCCGTCGCCGCGGCGGTCGCCAGCACCGACGGCAGACGCAGCACCAGCAGCGGATCCGTCCCGTCGAACAGCCGGAACAGGCCGTGCTGAAGCAGGTAGTACAGCCCGTGCACGGCGTCGACCTCGGCCAGCGTCGCCCACAGGTCGGGCAGCGAACGCCGTGCCATGTCGTACGTCACCACCTCGTCCCGCCACATGCTCCCCTCCCGCCGGAGGCCCCACAGACCGAGAGCGAGGGAGAGCGCGACCGGAACGAGCGTGTGCCACGGGGTCAATGGACGAGGCACGACGGCAGGCTCGGGCGGCAACCGGTCGGGCCCGAGGAGAAGTCCTGGAGTGTGTGTGGTGGCGATGGCTGACTCCGGTGCGAGGCGGGAGGCGCGAGGCCCCGGGTGCGGGCCGGGCGACGGCGTGCACCGACGAGTCCAGGCGACGGCGGATTGTTGGGCAGCCCCGGTTCGGAGCACCAATCAATCGGCTCAGGCTGGTTGTTAGCGTGTGGGACGGCCGGGAACGAGGGGGAGACACGCATGGGGCGCCGGGAGAAACCGCTGGATCCTGGGGCGGGAGCGGTACAGCGCTTCGCCTACGAGCTGCGCAAGCTGCGCGACGAGGCGGGCACCCCGACCTACCGTGCGATGGCAGACCGCGCCGGCTACTCCGCGCCCACGCTCTCCGCCGCCGCGTCCGGCGAGCGGCTGCCGACCCTGCCGGTCCTCCTGGCCTACGTCGCCGCGTGTGGGGGCGACCCCGGTGAGTGGGAGGGCCGCTGGCGGGAGACCGTCTCCGACTCGGCCGACGCCCGCGCGTCCGACGGCACCGACGGCGACAGCCCTTATCCGGGGCTCGCCCGTTTCGAGACCGGCGACGGGGAGCACTTCCACGGCCGGGACGATCTGGTCACCGAACTGCTCCGGCTCACCTCTCGCACGCGGTTCGCGGCGATCGTCGGCGCCTCCGGGAGCGGTAAGTCGTCGCTGCTGCGGGCGGGGCTGGTGCCGGCGTTACGGCTGACAGAAGGCAGTCGACTGCATACAGTCGACCCCCCACCGCGCATCGCCGTCATTCGCCTGTTCACCCCGGGCCCGCACCCCGCCCGCACCCACGAAGCCCTGTTCACCCCGCACGACACACCGGGCGACACACTCCTCGTCGTCGACCAGTTCGAGGAAGTCTTCACGCTGTGCGCGGACACCGCCGAACGTGCCCTCTTCCTCTCCCGGCTGCTCGCGGCGACGGACCCGGACTCCGGGCTGCGCGTCGTGATCGCCGTACGTGCCGACTTCTACGGCCGCTGCGCGGATCACGGGCCGCTCGCCAAGGCGCTGCGGGACTCCGTACTGCTCGTCGGGCCGATGTCGGCGCGGGCGTTGCGGGAGGCGGTGGTACGGCCGGCCGTCGCGCGTCGGCTCGTGGTCGAACGCGCCCTGACCGCCCGGATCGTGGCGGACGTGGCCGGAGAACCGGGCGGTCTGCCGCTGATGGCCCACGCGCTGCGTGAGGTCTGGCGCCGACGCGTCGGCAGGACGCTGACCCTGGCCGCCTACGAGGCCGTCGGCGGCGTCCAGGGAGCCGTCGCGCACACCGCGGAGGCCGTCCACGCCCGGTGCACGCCCGCCGAAGCCGCCGCCCTGCGCGCACTGTTGCTGCGGCTGGTGAACCCCGGCGACGGCACCGAGGACACCCGCCGCCCCGCCGGCCGCAAGGAACTCGACGCCGACGAGACGACCGCCCGCGTCCTGGAACGCCTCGTCGCGAGTCGGCTGTTGACCGTCGACGGTGACACGGTGGACCTCGCGCATGAGGCACTGCTCGGCGCCTGGCCACGCCTGCGCGGCTGGCTGGACGAGGACCGCGAACGGCTGCGTCTGCACCGCCGGCTCACCGAAGCGGCCTACATCTGGGCCGAGTTGGACCGCGACGCGGGCGCGCTCTACCGGGGCACCCGGCTGACCGAGGCCCGCGAGACCTTCGGTGACGGGGGCGAAGAGGGCGTGCCGCACGCGGAGTTGAACCGGCTCGAGCGTGCGTTCCTGGCCGCGAGTGTCGCGGCGTACGAGCACGGTCGGCGGGTCGCGACCCGGGCGGCGCGCCGGCTGCGTGCGCTGTCCGGTGCGCTGGCCGTGTTGCTGTGTCTGGCCGTGGTCGCGGGCCTGGTGGCCTGGCGGCAGAACGAGGTCAGCGCACGGCAGCGCGACGAGGCCGAGGCCCGCAGCGCCGCCGCGCTGGTCGACACGCTGCGTTCCACCGAGCCGCGCACCGCGATGCGCCTGGCGCTCGCCGCGTGGCGCACCGCCGACCTGCCCGAGACGCGGGAGTCCCTGCGGACGGCGGCGGCGCAGAGCGAACAGGACGTGTTCGTCCAGCCCGAGGTGGGCTCACGCGCGCTCAACGCGCCCGCCTGGCTCAGCCGGGACGGCAGGATCCTGACGACCGTCGTCCATGACCAGGCCGTGCAGTGGGACGTGGCGAAGCACCGGCGTATCCGTTCCGTGGAGCGCAAGGGCCTGTCGGAGCGGGTGGTCGGCGCCGGCCCGGACGGCCGGTCGGTCGCGTACCGTAGCGCCGACGGCGGCGGCATGGTGATCGCCGGGCTGGCGGACGGCAGCACACGTCATCTGCCGACCGGCTCGTGGGGAGACACCGACGTCGCCTTCGGGGAGAGCGGGCGCACGTTCCTGGTACGGCGTCCCGTCCGCGGCTCGGACAGCGGCCGGGCGACCCTCGACCTGTGGGACATACGGCGGCAGAGGCTGCTGTTCCGGTACGAGCGGGGCAGCGACGACGGCCCGCTGCCCGTGCTGAGCCGCGACGACCGTCATATCGCCTGGTGTGCGCGGGACGGCGACCAGTTGAAGGTCCTCGACGTCGCCGAAGGGCGCCTCGTCGCCACGCCGGTGCCCCGGGCGACCGAGCGGGCACTGTGCCAGGGGGATCTCACCTTCACCTCCGACCAGCGGGCGCTGGCCTCCGGCACCTCCGAGGGGATCGTGACGTGGGACTTCCGTGCCGGCCGGGAACGTCCCCGGCTGCCGATGGCGGGCGGCGCGCACGTCGTGGAGTTCGCCGGCGCCTATGCCCTGGCCTGGGGAAAGGGCGCCTTCACCCTGTGGCGTACGGACCTTCCGGACCCGGCGGACGACAGCCCACGCGAGCCGCTGCTCACCTATCCCGTGGCCGGTTCCGGGATCGGTGACCTCCGGCTGGATCCCGACAAGGGTGTGCTGCGCTACCGGGAAGGCGGACGGACCAACATCGTGAACACCCTCTCGCTGCACGGGCTGATGGACAGGGGCTGGCGGGACGAGCCGGCGCCCGAGGCGACAGAGCCCGTCACCGTCGCCGGGGCGCAGATCGTGGCGCTCGACACCACCGGCCGTACCGGACTGACGCCGGAGGGAACGCTCGTCGACGCGTCGACGGGCAAGCGCCGCAAGGGGGCCGGGGGAGTCGACGGCGAGGACTATCTCACCACCGCCGTCTTCAGCCGGGACGGCGGATACCTCGCCGCAGCCGACTACCAGGGCCGCCTCACCCTGTGGGACGCGCACGCCTGGCGCAGGATCGCCGTCCTGCGGGCCGTCGGGTCCACCGTGCAGGGGGTGGCGCCGGCGTTCTCCGCCGACGGTTCGCTCCTGGCGGCCGGCGCGCCCGACGGCTCCGTGCAGGTGTGGGAGACGGCCTCGCCCGCCCTGTCCCCGGCCACGCTGCCGGCCGGGGACGGGCCGGTCCGAACGCTCCGGTTCACGGCGGACGGCGGCCGGTTGCGCATCGCCACGCCCCATCTCGCCGAGCGCACCCGCCCGTCGGCGGCGAAACGGGCGGCGGACGAGGTGTGCGTACGAGCGCAACGCGGACTGACCGAGGCCGAGTGGCGCCGCTACTTCCCCTCGGCCGAGTACCGCGGCACCTGCGGCTCGTGAACCGCCCCTGCCCACTGCCCCTCCCGAACGGAACTCCACCGCGGGCCCCTTGACTTCGAGAGCGCTTCAACTGATGGACTCCCCGTCGTCAACCCGAAGGCAAGCTCCACCGAAGTTCCAGGGGGAACCATGACCGACTCTCCGGTCGCGCTCATCACCGGCGGCGGCAGCGGTATCGGCGCCGCGGTCGCCCGGCGGCTGCTCGACGCCGGCGGGCGCGTGGCCGTCACCGGCCGCAGCGAGGCACGACTGCGTGGCTTCGCCGAGGAACTCGGCCGTCCCGACGGTCTGTTGACGCTCGTCGGCAACGCGGCCGAGTACGACAGTATCCAGTCGGCTGTCGACCGTACACTCAAGGAATACGGCCGACTGGATACCGTCGTCGCCAACGCCGGCTTCGCCACCCACGACTCCGTCGCGGACGGCGACCCCGCCGGATGGACCGAGATGGTGCTGACCAACGTCCTCGGCCCCGCGCTGCTCATCCGCGCATCGATCGACGCCCTGAAGGAGACCCGGGGGCGGATCGTGCTCGTCGGCAGTGTCGCCGGTTTCGTGCCGACTCCGGGCAACATCTACGGGGCGACGAAGTGGGCGGTGACCGGTCTGGCCGAGAACACCCGCCGGCAGGTGACGGAGTTCGGCGTGGGCGTGACCCTGATCGCGCCCGGCCGGGTGGAGACCCCGTTCTGGGACGGTTACGGCAGCCTGCCGCCCGGGCATCTGCTCACCGCCGACCAGATCGCCGACTCCGTCGTGTGGGCCATGGGGCAGCCCGCCGGCGTCGACGTCAACACGGTCGTCGTACGGCCGATCGGGCAGCCCAACTGAAGAAAGACGGCGGTCAGTTGTCGCGGAGGAACCGCTTCGCCAGCCGCTCGCCCAGGGGTACCGCCGCCGTGCGGCTCTCGATGGGGGACACCCGGGAGTTCTTGAACAGGAGGTACGTCACTCCTGAGCCCGTGCCGCCCGTCGCGGGGTCCGGGTCGATGCCGAGGGCCCGTGCGGTGGCGTAGGAGGCCTCGCCGATGATCCTTGTGGGGCCGGTGTCGCCGACGACGGCGTACTGGACCTTCCCGTCGTGGATCACCGCGACCACGCCGCCGCCCCTGATGCCCGCGCGGGCGGGGTTCCAGATGCCGCTCGCCGCGGGCACGACGACGTACGGCAGGGTGTCGGAGCGCAGGGGCCTGCCGTCGGACTGGTGGAAGGCGGTGTCGGCGTGGAACCAGGGGTCGGTCCGCTCGTTGCACTTCGCGGTGCGTCGGCCGTCGCAGTCGATGTCCATGTCGGCCTTCCAGAACACCGCGCCCTTCTTGCCGCACACCGGGACGGTGGCCCGGGTGTTCGCGTCGGTGCGGTACCTGCCGCGCGAGATCTGCTTGCAGGACGTCACCTTCGCGAGCAGGTCGGCCGCGCTGACCGGGCCTCCCCGTGCGTGCGCCGGGCGCGGGGCGGCGTGGGCGCTCGCGGAGGGCGGCAGTTGCCCGGCTGCGAGCAGGGCGGCGGCGGGGAGCGCGGCGAGGGTCAGGGTGCGCAGGTGCACGGCGAGGGGCCCTTCCTTAGGGAAACGCGGTAAGGAAATCGGTTGATAACGAGTCCCTACCATGTGGATCCGGGGTGGCCCGCCGACATGGCCGCGTCCGTCCCCCGCGTGGGGGGCGGACATGGCAGCGGGGGGGGGGGGGGGGGGGGGGAGGAGGGGGGGGGGGGAGGGGGGGGGGGGGGGGGGGGGGGGGGGGGGGGGGCGGGGGTGGGGTTGGTGTTCCCCCCCTCTCC
>NZ_JBVIPA010000009.1:0-140253 GCF_055578365.1 Streptomyces sp. NPDC033131 | reverse complement strand
GCGCAAACCCCCTCCCCCCCCCCCCCCTCCCCCCCCCCCCCCCCCCTCCCCACCCCCCCCCCCCCCCCCCCCCCCCCCCACCCCCCCCCCCCCCCCCCCCCCCCCCCCCGAGGCCGGGAGGGGTCAGGAGGCGTCGAGTGTCGCCGGGTCCGGGCCCAGTCGGCGGTCCTCGTTCAGCGCGCTGATCGCCGCCAGGTCCTCGGCGTCCAGGCTGAAGTCGAAGACCCCGATGTTCTCCTTGATCCGGGACGGGGTCACGGACTTCGGGATCACGACGTTGCCGAGCTGGAGGTGCCAGCGCAGCACGACCTGGGCCGGGGTGCGGCCGTGCTTCTGTGCGATGGCGACGATCGCCGGAACCTCCAGGAGGCCCTTGCCCTGCCCGAGCGGCGACCATGCCTCGGTGGCGATGCCCTGCTGCGCGTGGTACTCGCGGGAGGCGTGCTGCTGCAGGTGCGGGTGCAGCTCGATCTGGTTGACCGCCGGGACGACGGACGTCTCGGCGACCAGTCGATCGAGGTGCTCGGTAAGGAAGTTGGACACACCGATGGCGCGCACGCGGCCGTCGGCGAGGAGCTTCTCGAACGCCCGGTAGGTGTCGACGTACTTGTCCGCGGAGGGAAGCGGCCAGTGGATCAGGTACAGGTCGACGTACTCCAGGCCGAGCTTGGCCAGCGACGTGTCGAAGCCGCGCAGCGTGGAGTCGTATCCCTGGTCGCTGTTCCAGAGCTTGGTGGTGACGAAGACGTCCTCACGGGGCAGCCCGGAGGCCGCGATGGCCTTGCCGGTGCCCTCTTCGTTGCCGTAGATCGCCGCTGTGTCGATGCTGCGGTACCCGGCCTCCAGCGCGGTGGTGACCGCCTGCTGCGCCTCGTCGTCCGGCACCTGCCAGACTCCGAAGCCCAGCTGGGGCATCTCGACGCCGTTGTTGAGGATGATCTGGGGGACCTTGCTGCTCACGAGCTCTTGATCCTTACGGTTGTCGTCAGGTGGTACTCCCATCGTCAACGATCACGAGCCGTGATGCATTCCTGACCGGGGAATCAGCGGGAATCAGTGAGTATCGCCGGTAATCGGTGCTAATTGGACAGGGTCGGCCGGAATGTGCCGGTTTCGAGCGTCATGCCCGGTACAGTGCCTCGACCTCGCCCGCGTAGGCGGTCTCGATCGCCTTGCGCTTCAGCTTCAACGACGGGGTGAGCAGGCCGTGTTCCTCGGTGAAGGGCTGGGCGAGGATGCGGAAGGTGCGGATCGACTCGGCCTGGGAGACCAGCGTGTTGGCGGCGACCACGGCCCGCCTGACCTCCGTCTCCAGGTCCGTGTCGCGCACCAGTTCGGCGGGGGTCATGCGCGGTTTGGCACGCATCGCCAGCCAGTGCTCCACGGCCTCCTGGTCGAGGGTGACGAGGGCGGCGATGTACGGGCGGTCGTTGCCCACGACGATGCACTGGGCGACCAGCGGATGGTCGCGCACCCGCTCCTCCAGCACGCCGGGGGAGACGCTTTTGCCGCCGGAGGTGACCAGGATCTCCTTCTTGCGGCCGGTGATGGTGAGGTAGCCGTCCTCGTCGAGGGAGCCGAGGTCGCCGGTGGCGAGCCAGCCGTCGTGCAGGGCCTCGTCGGTGGCCTTGGGGTTGTTGAGGTAGCCGTGGAAGACGTTTTCGCCGCGCAGCCATATCTCGCTGTCGTCCGCGATGTGCACGGTCATGCCGGGGATGGCCTGGCCGACGGTGCCGTAGCGGGTGCGCTCGGGCGGGTTGGCGGTCGCGGCGGCGGTGGTTTCGGTGAGGCCGTAGCCCTCGTAGATGTGCACGCCCGCGCCCGCCCAGAACAGTCCGAGCCTGCGGTCCATGGCCGAACCGCCCGACATCGCCTGCCGGATGCGGCCGCCCATCGCGGCCCGCACCTTGGAGTAGACGAGCTTGTCGAAGAGCTGGTGCTGCACGCGCAGCCCCGCCGAGGGGCCGGGCCCCACGCCCCAGGCCTTCGCCTCCATCGCGTCCGCGTACTTCACCGCGACCTCGACGGCCTTCTCGAAGGCACCGGACCTGCCCTCCTTCTCGGCTTTGCGGCGGGCGGCGTTGAACACCTTCTCGAAGATGTACGGCACGGCGAGGAAGAAGGTCGGCTTGAAGGCGGCCAGGTCGGGCAGCAGCGCGGCCGCGTTCAGCTGCGGCTGGTGGCCGAACTTGACCTTGCCGCGGATCCCGGCGATCTGGACCATCCGCCCGAAGACGTGCGCCAGCGGCAGGAACAGCAGGGTCGCCGCCTCGTCGCCCTTCTTCGAGTGGAACACCGGCTCCCAGCGCTCGATGACCGTGTCCGCCTCGTACATGAAGTTGCCGTGCGAGATGACGCAGCCCTTGGGGCGGCCGGTGGTGCCCGAGGTGTAGATGATCGTGGCGATCGAGTCGGGGGTGACCGCCTGCCGGTGCCGGTGCACCACCTCGTCGTCGAGGTGGGCGCCGGCCTCGTACAGCTCCCGCAGGGCGCCCGCGTCGAGCTGCCACAGCCGGCGCAGTTGCGGCAGCCGGTCGATGACGGTGGCGATCGTCATCGCGTGGTCCTCGTGCTCCACGACGGCCGCCGTGCACTCGGAGTCGTACAGCATCCAGAAGCACTGCTCGGCCGACGACGTGGGATAGACGGGCACCACCTGGGCGCCGATCGTCCACAGGGCGAAGTCGAACAGGGTCCACTCGTAGCGGGTGGGGGACATGATCGCGACCCGGTCGCCGAAGCGGATGCCCTGGGCGAGCAGGCCCTTGGCGAGGGCGAGGACCTCGTCGCGGAACTCGGCGGCGGTCACGTCCCGCCACTGCCCCGTCTCGTCCTTACGGCCGAGCGCGATGTGCAGCGGGTCCTCCTGGGCATGCTGGAAGACGACGTCGGCCAGTCCGCCCACCGGCGGTGCCAACGCCAACGGAGGGTTGGTGAACTCGCGCAATCCCCGCTCCCCGCCTCTTGTGACGCTCCGCACAGCGCCGTGAAAGCTACCCCACGCCGGGGACGGGCGGGAGGGGGACGAAAACCGAGCAGTGCTCACGTATGCACTGGTCAGTGGCGGAAAATGCGCTCACATAGGGAAGGGTCGGACAGAAAACTGACGGTTGAGTAAGTTTCGGTGCCGTAATCTCCACCGAATCTGTACGACCTGATCGCGACCACGGCGGTGGCCGGAAAACGACCGTCGAGCCCGGCGCGCGGCCTCATCCGCGCTGTACGGTCCCCTCCTTTGTCAGCGCCGGGGCCGCCGAAACCGTCACCGGGCCCCGCGCCGTCCGCGGACCGCGCACCAGTGCGAGCACCAGCACCCCGGCGACCACGGCCACCAGGCCGGCGACCAGCGCCGCCCGGTCGAGCCCCGCGGCGAAGGCCGCCCGCAGGGTGTGCTCGGAGAACGTGCCCCCGAGCGCCTCGGCGCCGCCGCCCGCGAGGGCGTGAGCCGCGTCGTGCGGCAGCGTGTCCTGCATCCGGGAGGTGAGGACGGTGCCGATGAAGGCGATGCCGATCGCGTAGCCGAGCTGCCGGAACGCGTTGACCGCGCCGCCCGCCATGCCCGCCCGCTCCGCCGGCACCGCGGCCAGCGCCGCGCCCGCCATGCCGGGCGACACCAGCCCCGTACCGGCACCCACCAGCACCAGCCCCAAAGTCAGCGCGTTCGCGCCGGAGTCCGCGTCCAGGCCGGCCATGCAGAACTGGCCGACGCCGACCAGCAGCAGCCCGCCCCCGATGGTGAACCGGGCCGGCGCCCCGTGCAGCAGCCGCCCCCCGGCCGCCGCCACCACGAACGAGGCGAGGGACATCCACAGCAACTGCACGCCACCGCGCACCGCGCTCATGCCGAGCATCGACTGCAGCCAGATCGAGGTGTACGCCAGCACGCCGAACGCCGCCCCGTTGAAGGCGAGCGCGCCCGCCATCACCCCGGAGAACGCGGGCTTGGTGAAGAGCCGCAGATCGAGCAGCGGATCGGCGCTGCGCCGTTCCACGGCGAGGAAGGCCGCCAGCGCCACGACCGCCGTCGCGAACCAGACGAGCGTGCCGCTCGCGGTCCAGCCGTGCGACCCCGCCCGCACCGCCCCGTACGTCACCGCCCCGGCGAAGGCCGCGAAGGTCACCGTGCCCGCCCAGTCGACACGCCGGCCCTGCCGGCCCCGCGACTCGGGTACGACCCGCAGCGTCAGCCAGACCGCCGCCACACTGACCGGCAGGTTCACGAAGAAGATCCACCGCCAGCCCGGCCCGTCGGTGAGCAGTCCACCGGCCAGCGGTCCGACCGCGGCCGCGGCCCCGCTGACCGCGCCCCACACCCCGAGCGCCGTCGAGCGCTGCCGGCCCTGGTAGACGGAGCCCAGTAGCGGCAGCGTCGTGGCGAACATCGCCGCCGCGCCCACCCCCTGCAGCCCGCGCGCGGCGACCAGCATGCCGGGCCCGGTCGCCAGGCCGCACCACAGGGACGCGCCCGCGAACAGCACCACGCCCACGACGTGCACCCGCCGCCGCCCGAGCACGTCGGCGGCGGCCCCCATCCCGAGCAGCAGCGCCGCCAGCGCCAGCGCGTACCCGTCCATCACCCACTGCAGATCGCTCAGCGACGCGTCCAGCGCCCGAGCCATGTCCGGCAGTGCCACGATCGCGATCGTCACGTCCAGCAACAACATGAACGTGCCCAGACAGACCGCCGTCAGCGGCCCCCATGTACGCATGTCCCCTACTCCCTCTGTGGTGTGTGCGCTGCCTCCGTACGATGGGGCGCACACGGCCGATCGCAGCGGTAGCGGACCGCCTGACGCCGAAACCCGACAGAGGTGAGCCGGATGGAGAGGGAATCCGACACCTTCGACCGGCTCGATCTGCAGCTGCTGGACGCGCTGGAGGTCAACGGCCGCGCCTCGTTCAGCCGGATCGGGGCGGTCCTCGGCGTCTCCGACCAGACCGTCGCGCGCCGCTACCGCAGGCTGTGGGCGCAGGGCGGCCTGAGGGTCGTCGCCGTCCGGGACGCCGAGCGCCTCGGCCAGGACCAGTGGACCCTGCGGCTGCGCTGCGTGCCCGACAGCGCCCTGGCCATCGCGGACGCGCTCGCCAAGCGGCCCGACACGAGCTGGATCGGCATCGCCGCGGGCGGCACCGAGGTGATCTTCGGGACCCGGCCGCGCAGCGTCGGAGACCGTGACGACCTGCTGCTCGGCAAACTCCCGCGCACTCCGCGCGTCATGGAGGTCCGCGCCCACCAGATGCTGCACCGCTTCTACGGCGGGCCGAGCGGCTGGCTGCGCAAGTTCGCCGCGCTCACCGCGGACCAGCTCGCCGCTCTCGGTCCCGGACCGGTCCGCGCCGAGGGCTCGGCACGTATCGACCCGCAGGACGAGGCCCTGGTCGTCGCGCTGGAACGAGACGGCCGTGCCGGCTACCCGGAACTCCAGCGCGCCACCGGCCGTTCGGAGTCCGCCGTCAAACGCCGCCTCGCCGCGCTGCTCGCCTCCGGCGCGGTCTACATCGACGTGGAGTACCACACCGAGGCGATCGGCCACCCGGTCTCCGCCGTCCTGTGGATCACCACCACCCCGGCCGCCCTGCACTCCGTCGGTGAGGCCCTCGCCGCCCACGACGAGATCGCCCACGCCGCCGCCACCGCCGGCCCCTCCAACATCATGGCCACCGTCGTGGTCAAAAGTACGGCGCACCTGTACGCCTATCTCAGCGGCCCGCTCGGCCACCTGGACGGGGTCCAGCACGTGGAGGCCTCGCCGTTCATGCGGCGCGTGAAGCAGCTCACCTATCGGCATCCGGTGCGCTGACGCCGGCCGTCGCGCCGCGCCGTGTCAGCGCCGGTGCAGCCGGTCCCCGCCCGCAAGGACCGCCGCCGCCAGTGCGTCGGCGGCCCCCTGGGCGGCCGTACGGCGGCGGCCGTGGACCAGGACGAAGTCGACCCGGCCGAGTTCCGGCAGCCCCGACCGGTCGGGCACGCGCACCAGGCCCGGCGGGATCAGCCCCCGGGAGTGGGCCATCACGCCGAGGCCCGCGCGGGCCGCCGCGACCAGCCCGCTCAGGCTGGCGCTGGTGCACGCGACGCGCCACGCCCGCCCCTGCCGCTCCAGCGCCTCCAGGGCGAGCGCCCGGGTGATGCCCGGCGGCGGGTACACGATCAACGGCACCGGCCGGTCCGCGTCCAGACGCAGCCGCTCCGCGCCGATCCACACCAGCTCGTCGTGCCACACCAGTTGTCCGCGCGGATCCTCGGGACGCCGCTTCGCCAGCACCAGGTCCAGCTTCCCGGCCGTCAACTGCTCGTGCAGCGTGCCCGACAGCTCGACCGTCAGCTCCAGGTCGACCTCGGGATGGTCGTGCCGGAAGCCTTCCAGAATCTCCGGCAGCCGGGTCAGTACGAAGTCCTCCGACGCCCCGAACCGCAGCCGGCCCCGCACCCGCGTTCCCGTGAAGAACGCCGTCGCCTGCTCGTGCACCTCCAGGATCCGGCGCGCGAAGCCGAGCATGGCCTCGCCGTCCTCCGTCAGTTCCACGGAGTGGGTGTCCCGGGTGAACAGCTGCCGCCCGGCGGCGTCCTCCAGCCGCCGCACATGCTGGCTGACGGTCGACTGGCGCAGCCCCAGCCGCCGGGCGGCCTGCGTGAAGCTGAGCGTCTGGGCCACCGCGAGGAACGTGCGCAGCTGGGAGGGGTCGTACACGAGACCAGGCTATCGCGGAACGCGATGACAGTGAGTGCGGTATACGGGATTCCCGATCGCCGGGTGGGGGAGCAGGATGGAGCGGGGACCCGTGACCCCCGCACCGCCGACAGCACCGAGCAAGTGGAGCACCGTGAAACGCCTGCGATGGCCGAGCTGGATGCCGATCGACCCCTACATCCTGCTGCTGATCGGGACGGTGGGCCTCGCCGCCCTCCTCCCCGCCCGCGGGACGGCGGCCGACGTGGCCTCCGGCGCCTCCACGGGTGCGATCGCCTTCCTCTTCTTCCTCTACGGCGCCCGGCTGTCCACCCGTGAGTCGCTGGACGGGCTCAAGCACTGGCGCCTCCACATCACCGTCCTGGCCTGCACGTTCGTCCTGTTCCCCCTGCTGGGCCTGGCCGCCCGCGGACTGGTGCCCGTCTTCCTGACCCACCCGCTCTACCAGGGCCTGCTCTTCCTCACGCTCGTCCCCTCGACGATCCAGTCGTCGATCGCCTTCACCTCCATGGCCCGAGGAAACGTTCCCGCCGCGATCTGCGCCGGCTCCTTCTCCTCACTGGTGGGGATCGTCGTCACCCCGCTGCTGGCGGCCGCCCTGCTCGGCGGCAGCGCCGGCGGGTTCTCCGCCGACTCCCTGCTGGAGATCGTGCTCCAGCTGCTGGTGCCGTTCCTCGCCGGGCAGCTGCTGCGCCGCTGGATCGGCGGCTTCGTCACCCGGCACAAGAAGGTCCTCGGGCTGGTCGACCGCGGCTCGATCCTCCTCGTCGTCTACACGGCGTTCAGCGAGGGCATGGTCCAGGGCGTCTGGCGCCAGGTCAGCCCCCTCAGGCTGGCCGGCCTGCTGGGCGTGGAGGCCGTGCTCCTCGCCGTGATGCTGGCGCTCACCTGGTACGGCAGCAAGGCGCTCCGCTTCGGCCGCGAGGACCGGATCGCGATCCAGTTCGCCGGCTCGAAGAAGTCCCTGGCCTCCGGACTGCCCATGGCGAGCGTCCTGTTCGGCGCGCACGCCGCGCTGGCCGTGCTGCCGTTGATGCTCTTCCACCAGATGCAGCTGATGGTGTGCGCGGTGATCGCCAAGCGCCGCTCGCACGACCCCTACGACAGTCACGGTGCCGACGCCGCTGCCGCGGAGGTCACCCCGCCGGCTTCAGCCGCAGGGTCACGAACCGCGGTCGGTACAGGGAAACGTTCCGATTGAGCTGGGCCGCCGCCCCCGTCGGCTCCAGCCAGTTGACATCGTAGCTCAGCACCAGCCGTCCGTCCCCGCCGAGTTCCGGATGCACCTGCGGGTTGTAGGCGGCGACCTGTCCCGGCGGCAACGACGGGGTGAAGTCCTTCGCCGGGCCGTGCCACGGCCCGGTGGGCGAACAGGCCCAGTACGAGGTCACGGTGGTCAGCCCCCGCGTCCCCGCCGCCATCGTGAACAGCACGTACGTCCCGCCCTGTCGCACCACCGAGAACGCACTGCCCACCCCGGTGCGCCGCCCGTCCCCCAGCACCGCCCCCGGCCGGGCCCGCGCCGCCCAGTCGGAGCCGTCCCAGTACTCCCAGGCGGCGGGGTCCCCGAGCCCGCCCTCGGGCACCCGCGCCACGTACGCGTGTGAGGCGGGCCGGGACGCGGCCTGCCCGTCGTCGCCGCCGAACACATACGTCCAGCCGCCCTCGTCGACCAGCGTCGTACCGAACAGCACCCGCCGGGACGGATCCCGCACGGGCCGCTGGTCGAGCACCTCGACCACCGACTCGACCCGCAGGTCGGGCAGGGACAGCGTGGCGACCTCGGTGGCGGTGGGCATCCCGTAGATCCACGGCGCCGGTCCCGCCGTCCGCACCCACAGCAGCACCCGCAGCACCTGTTCCTCGGAGCCGGGGGAGCGGGGCTCGACGCGGGCCGCGACCGGCCAGCGCCACTGGTCCGGGCCCGGGTCGGGGAAGAGCGGCGCGGGCAGCGTGCCCGCGAGGCGCCCGTCGTCCATCAGCACGGCCGAGTTGCGCACCAGGGGAGCCGTCCCGTCCCGCCACGCGTACGACTCGCCGACCGGGTTGGGCGGCCGGTGCACCTGGCCGAGGTAAGTGTCCGAGAACAGCCACAGCAGCCGTCCGTCCGGCAGCCGCACCGAGTGCGTGCCGTCGCCGCCGGTCCAGTCGTCGGTACGGTTCGCGTCGTCGCCGTAGCGGGCGAACTCGGCGTTCATACGGTCGTCCGCCGCCCACGAGCCGACGGTATGCGGTATACAGTCTCCCGGATCTTGTCGATCGTCGTCTTCCGGCAGCGCGCTGAGCAGCACCGCCGCGAGAACCAGGGTCAGCAGCAGGCCGACCACGGTTCCCGTCCGTTGTCGTGCTCGTACGTCCTCGGGCACGCTCCCGGACGTTAGCGGCTGTTGCTCACGTGGTCCATGGGCAGCCACACGACGGCGTTCCCCGCAAGTGCGCTCCCGGCCTTGATCTCCTCGTCGGTGAGCGCCCGGTCCCACACGCGCACGTCGTCGATCGCGCCGGTGAAGAAGGCCCGGCCGTCCATGCGTTGCCCGACGTGCACGCCGAACGGCGCGTTGCGGCTGACCGAACCCGGCACATCCGCGGTGCCGATCGCCGTACCGTCGACGAACAGGGTCAGCCGGCCGCCGCCGCGGCGCAGCGCCAGGTGGTGCCAGCGGCCGTCGTTGTAGGCGCCGGTGGTCGCGACGGACGCCGTGCGCACGCCTCTCGCGCCGTCCCGCACGGTGATGAGGCCGTGCACCCGGTTGTCCGCCGGTTCGCCGCGCAGCCAGATCTGCGGCTGGCTGTCGCCGGCTCCGCCCATCCACAGCAGTGGCTGCTCTCCGTTCACGGCGGTGTGGCGGAACCGGAGCGACGCCGTGAACTCCTTTGCGCGCAGGGCCAATTGCTCGCGGAACGGCAGGCGTACGGCGTCGTCGGCGCCGTCGAACTCCAGCGCCCCGCCCAGCACCCCGTCCGTCACCCGGGCGCCGCCGAGCACGGCCGCGTTCCCGGCGCCCGGGGCGAGATCGACGGTGGTCGGGTCCGGGCCGCGGCGCGCTCGCAGCCAGTCCCGGGTGAAGCGGACGAAGCGGATCTCGTCACGGGCGTCCACCGCACCGCCCTCGTACAGCAGGCCCACCGTGTCGTCGTCGATCGGCGCCAGGTCGGAGTAGCCGGACCAGTCCGTGGTGACGACCGTGCCCCGGTCGACGCTCTCCCAGGTGGCGCCGCCGTCGTAGGAGGAACGGATCATCATGGTCCGGCGGCGGTCGGGGTCGCCGGGGCAGGACAGCAGGAGGCGGTCGCCGAAGGGGAGTGCCGCGCACTGCACCTGGGGGGCGTAGAGGTCCGGGACGGCGTGGAAGGGTGCGGTGAAGCTGGTGCCGCCGTCGAGGCTGACGGCCTGGGTGCGGTGGCCGATGTCGGTGCCGTTCTGCTCGCGGCCGCTGACCAGGACCGTGCCGTCGGCGCGCTCGGCGATTGTCAGTTCGGACGGTTTCTGCCGGAAGGTGCGGTCCTCGGCGGTCGGCCACGAGTCGGTGGCGCCGACCTCCCAGTGGTCGCCGCCGTCGTCGCTGACGATGAGCGCCGCGTGGCCGGTGGTGACCCGAGTGCCGTCCCACGTGTCGGCGTTGACGCCGAAGACCAGCCGGCCGGCGTGCGCGCCGCGGGTGAGCTGGATGCCGTGCACCGGGCCGGTGGCGTACCAGGAGTTCCAGTTCGCGGGCCGGATCTCGGCGCTCAGGTCGCGCGGCGTCGACCAGGTCAGGCCGTCGTCGTCGCTGTACTGCAGATGGGGCTTGCGCTCGCAGGGCGCGGAGCAGCCGGCGCTGTCTTTCCGGCCGCGGTTGTACGTCTCGGCGAGCAGAATGCGGCCGGTGTTCCGGTCCACGACCGGGGCCGGGTTGCCGTGCGTGTCACCCGCGCCCTCGTTGACGACCTGGAGCGGGCCCCAGGTGCGGCCGCCGTCCGTGGAGCGCTTCAGGACGATGTCGATGTCGGCGGCGTCACCGCAGTTGAGGACGCGGCCCTCGGCGAAGGCCAACAGTGTGCCGTCGACTGTATGCACGATCGCCGGAATGCGGAAACAGGCGTAACCGGGGTCCTGGGACGCCTTGAAGAGCACCTGCTGCTCGGACTCACGCGTCGGAGCGGGTGACTGCGCGTGGACGGGACCGGGCGAGGCGGCCAGTGCCGCCGTCGCCATGACCACTGCCAGAGCGCTGGATGCAGGATGTGCGCGAAGCCGTACCGGCAGGAGGCGACCTGCCCATTCCTGTCTGAACATCCGGACAGGCTATGTCTGACGGTCAGTCATACGCGTCAGCGCCGGGGCGGGCCCGCTGCTCCGGACGGGTGGTGCGGAACCGGCGAGGCAGGCGGGGGCGCCCACGGGGAAGGCGGCCCGCAAGGCCGACGACGGACACCTCGCACGCCGGCCGCCGGCCGCGAGGGCTGCCGCACGCGGCCGGTTCATCGGCCCGTCGATCCGGATTTCCGGTACGGACGGCTGACGGCGGATAACGTTCCGTCATGAACGCACCTCACACCGCCGGTTCCCGGCTCGCGCTCGACCCCGCGCGCACCGCCCTCGTGCTCGTCGACCTGATGGACCGCATCGTCGCGCTGCCTTTGGAGCCCCGAAAGGGCACCGAACTCCTGGCGGTCTCCGATGAGTTGGCGGCCGGCTTCCGCTCGGCGGGCGCGCTCGTCGTCCTGGTCCGGGTCGAGCGTCCCGGTGTCGCCGAGCAGCCGGCCGGCAGCGGGCTGGTGCCGGGCCTGCTCAGGGACGGCGACCTCGAGATCGTGAAGCGGACGATCGGCGGCTTCCAGGGCACCGGCCTGGACGAGCGCCTGCGGGACCACGGCGTCAGCACACTGGTGTTCGGGGGCATCGCCACCAACCTCGGCGTCGAGTCCACCGCCCGCGCCGCCGGCGACCTCGGCTACGACCTGGTCTTCGTCGAGGACGCCATGGCCGCGTTCACCGCCGCCGAGCACGAGGCGTCGGTGCGCCTCGACTTCCCGCGGCTGGGGGCGGTCGTGACCGCCGCGGAGGTGCGCTTCAGCACGGGCTGAGGCGGGGCCCCTGCGGCGCAGGGGGCGCTCCCCGCCGGTCGGGGCCCCGCCGCCGTGTCGCGGGGAGCCGGTCAGCCCTGGGCGGCCGCAGCCTGCAGAGCGATACGGCCCTCGCCCGCGTACACGTTCATGGAACTGCCCCGCAGGAAGCCCACCAGGGTCAGCCCCGCCTCCGCCGCCAGGTCCACCGCCAGCGACGAGGGGGCCGACACCGCGGCGAGCACCGGGATGCCCGCCATCACGGCCTTCTGCGCCAGCTCGAAGGAGGCCCGGCCCGACACCAGCAGGATGGCGCGGGACAGCGGCAGGTCCCCGTCCTGCAGGGCACGGCCGACCAGTTTGTCGACCGCGTTGTGCCGGCCCACGTCCTCGCGTATGTCGAGCAGCTCGCCGTCCTCGGTGAACAGGGCCGCCGCGTGCAGGCCTCCCGTCCGGTCGAAGACCCGCTGGGCCGCGCGGAGCCGGTCGGGGAGGCTCGCGAGCAGCTCGGGCCCGACGCGGACCGGGGGAGTGTCGGCGATGGGCCAGCAGGCGGTCGTGCGGACGGCGTCGAGGCTCGCCTTGCCGCACAGGCCGCAGGACGAGGTGGTGTACACGTTCCGTTCGAGCGTGATGTCGGGCATCGTCACGTCCGGGGCGGTCCTCACGTCCACCACGTTGTACGTGTTCGAGCCGTCTGCGGTCGCCCCCGCACAGTAGACAATGTTCAGCAGATCGGATGCGGCGGCCAGAACGCCCTCGCTCACCAGGAAACCGGCGGCGAGCGCGAAGTCGTCACCCGGTGTGCGCATGGTGATCGCGAGTGACTTGCCGTTCAGCCGGATCTCCAGCGGTTCCTCGGCGACGAGCGTGTCCGGGCGGCTGGAGACCACCCCGTCCCGGATCCGCATCACCTTGCGTCGTTCCGTGACTCGTCCCATGTCCTGATCAGCCCCGGTTCTGTACGTGCTGGTAGCCGAAACGGCCCTTGATGCAGAGATTGCCGTGGGTCACCGGGTTGTCGTGCGGCGAGGTGACCTTCACGATCTCATTGTCCTGCACGTGGAGCGTGAGGTTGCAGCCCACTCCGCAGTAGGCGCACACCGTGGTCGTCTCGGCCTGCGCCGACTCGTCCCACGTACCCGCCGCCCGCATGTCGAACTCCGACTTGAAGGACAGGGCTCCCGTGGGGCACACCTCGATACAGTTGCCGCAGTACACACACGCCGAGTCGGTCAGCGGCGCGTCGTGCTCGACGGCGATCCGGGCGTCGAAACCGCGGCCGGTGACGGAGATGGCGAACGTGTTCTGCCACTGGTCGCCGCAGGCGTCCACGCACTTGTAGCAGAGGATGCACTTGTCGTAGTCGCGCACGTACAGGTCGTTGTCGACCCGGGGTTCCTCGTCGAGGCGGGCCGCTTGTGGGCCGAAACGGTCCGGCTTCGCCTCGTACTCCTTGATCCACTCGGCGAACCTCGGCGTCATCGACATGTCGACCGATGAGGCGAGCAGTTCGAGGACGATCCTGCGGCTGTGCCGGGCCCGTTCGGTGCCGGTCCTCACCTGCATGCCGGGCTCGGCTGTGCGGGAACAGGCGGGGACCAGGGTGCGCGCGCCCTCGACCTCGACGACGCAGAGGCGGCAGGCGTTCTTGGGCGTGAGGGTGTCGCCCTCGCAGAGCGTCGGGATGTCCTTCCCGGCCGCCCGGCAGGCGTCGAGGATGGTCGAGCCCTCGGGGACCCTGGCCTCCACCCCGTCGATGGTGAACTCCAGCAGGCGGCGGGGGATCCCCAGCGGTGTCACGGTCATTCGTACGCCCCCAGGCGGTCGATGGCGGATTCCACGGCGTTCCACGCGGTCTGCCCCAGACCGCAGATGGAGGCGTCCCGCATGGCGCGGCCGACCTCCCTGAGCAGGGCGATGTCGTCGGCCGCCGCCGCGCCGGTGCGCTCCGCGATCCGGTGCAGCGCCTCCTCCTGCCGTACGGTCCCGACCCGGCACGGCACGCACTGACCACACGACTCGTCACGGAAGAACTCGGCGATCCGCAGGAGGAGCCGGGGCAGCGGGACCGTGTCGTCGAAGGCCATCACCACCCCGGAGCCGAGAGTGGTGCCCGCCTGGCGGGTGCCCTCGAAGGTGAGCGGGGTGTCCCGTTCGTCCGGCCGTACGAAGCCGCCGGCCGCCCCGCCGAGCAGGACCGCCCGAAGCCCCGCGCGCACGCCCGCCAGCTCCAGCAGCTCGCCCAGCGTCGCGCCGAACGGCAGCTCGTAGACACCGGGCCGGGTCACGCTTCCCGACACGCAGAACAGCTTCGGCCCGGTGGAACGTGCCGTGCCGATCGCCGCGTATGCCGGGGCGCCCATGGTCAGGACCGGCAGCACGTTGACCAGCGTCTCCACGTTGTTCTCGACCGTGGGCTTGCCGAACAGGCCCTTCTCCACGGGGAAGGGGGGCTTCGAGCGCGGCTCGCCCCGGTACCCCTCGATGGAGTTGAACAGGGCCGTCTCCTCCCCGCAGATGTAGGCCCCCGCGCCCCGCCGGATCTCGATGTCGAAGGCGTAGCCCTGGCCGAGGACGTCGTCGCCGAGCAACCCACGGGCCCGCGCCTGATCGACGGCATACTGCATACGGTGTACCGCTCGTGGATACTCGCCGCGCAGATACAGGTATCCGCGGTGCGCGCCGGTCGCGTACGCCGCGATCGTCATCGCCTCCACCAGCGCGTACGGGTCGCCCTCCATGATCACGCGGTCCTTGAAGGTGCCCGGCTCGGACTCGTCCGCGTTGCACACCAGGTAGTGCGGGTGGTCGGGCTGCGACGCCGTGGCCTGCCACTTGCGGCCGGTCGGGAAGGCGGCCCCGCCACGCCCGACCAGGCCGGAGTCGGTGACCTCGCGGATGACTCCGGCGGGATGGAGGTCGAAGGCCCGGCGCAGGGCGGCGTATCCGCCGTGGGCGCGGTAGTCGTCCAGGCTCGTGGGGTCCACCACGCCGACGCGACGGAGCAACGTCAACGACGGGTCCCCCGCCTGGGGCACCGCCATCGCCGCCGACGGCTCCTTCGGCGCCGCGTCGGGTGCGCTCGCGGCGAGGACCGCCCCCTCCACGGTCGCCGGCGCCGACACCGCCGTACGCACCGGATCCCCGGCCCTGACCGCGAGCGCGGCCGGAGCCCGCTCGCACAGGCCGAGGCACGGGCTGCGCTCGACCGACACACCACTGCCGAGGCCCAGCCGGGACTCGATGCCGGCGCCCAGCCCGGACGCCCCGGCGGCCGCGCACGCCAGGTCCGTGCACACGTGCAGCACGGTCGCCGGGCGCGGCTTGACCGAGAACATGGCGTAGAAGGTGGCGACCCCGTACGCCTCGGCCGGGGGCACCGTCAGCCGCCGGCACAGGTAGTCGAGGGCGCCCTCGCTGATCCAGCCGACCCGGTCGTTGATCGCGTGCAGCCCCGGCAACAGCAGGTCCCGGCGCTCCCGGGCCGTGCGCCCGCCACGGGCCCACCTCAGGTCCGCGGCCCTCATTTCATCGCGGTCCGCTCCCTCCCACGAGGACTGAGGGGGACCGAGCAGCGCGTCGACCGCCGCCCGCTCCTCGTCCGTCGGTTTGCTGTCACCGAAGCGCAGATCCACTGCATCACCTCACGTAGGTCACAACCGGTTGCTTCTCGATGCGGATCGCCGACGCCTTGAACTCCGCCGTCCCCGCGATCGGGCAGTTCGCCTCGATCGTCAGCTGGTTGGTGTCCACCTCGTCCGGAAAGTGCATGGTCATGAAGGCCAGCCCGGGCCGCAGGGCGGTGTCGATCCACACGGGCGCGACGACCGACCCGCGCCGCGAGGAGACCCGCACCTCCTCGCCGGCCACGACCCCGTACCGTTCGGCGTCCTCCGGGCACAGCTCGACGAACTCGCCGCGCCGCAGCGGGGACGCGAAACTCCCGCTCTGCACCCCGGTGTTGTACGAGTCGAGCCGTCGGCCGGTCGTCAGCCGGATCGGGTACTCCTCGTCGGTGAGATCCACCGGCGGGTCGTGCTGTACCAGCCCGAAGGGTGCGGGCAGCCCCCGCCTCGCGGGGTCCTTCTCCCACAACCGGCCGTGCAGGTAGGTCGGTTCGAGCCGGTCGGGGTCGGGGCAGGGCCACTGGATGCCCTGGTGTTCCTCCAGGCGGTCGTACGTCATCCCGTAGTGGTCCGGCGAGACCGACCTGAGCTCGTTCCAGACGGACTCGGAGTCGGCGTACTTCCAGTCGTGGCCGAGCCGGGCCGCCAGGTCACACAGGATGTCGATGTCCTCGCGGGCCTCACCGGGCGGGGTCACCGCCCGGCGCACCCGCTGCACCCGCCGCTCGCTGTTGGTCGTGGTGCCGTCGGTCTCCGCCCAGCCGGCCGTCGCGGGCAGCACCACGTCCGCGAGCTCGGCCGTCTTCGTGAGGAAGATGTCCTGGACCACGAGGAAGTCCAGCTGCCGCATGCGCCGTACGGCCTGCTCGCCGTCCGCCTCCGACTGTGCCGGATTCTCGCCGATGCAGTAGACCGCCTTGAGGGCGCCCTCCTCCATCGCCTCGAACATCTCGGTCAGGTTCATCCCGTAGTGCGGCTGGATGACGGTGCCCCAGGCGGACTCGAACCTCAGCCGCGCCACGGGGTCGAGGATGTCCTGGAAGCCGGGCAGCCGGTTGGGGATGGCACCCATGTCACCGCCGCCCTGCACGTTGTTCTGGCCGCGCAGCGGCTGCAGACCGGAGCCGTAGCGGCCCACGTGGCCGGTGAGCAGCGACAGGTTGATCAACGCGCGCACGTTGTCGGTGCCGTTGTGGTGCTCGGTGATGCCGAGGGTCCAGCACAGCTGGGCGCGTTCGGCGCGGGCGTAGGCGTGTGCCAACTCCCTTATGGCGGCGGCCGGTACGCCCGTCACCTTCTGGGCGAGCGACAGCGTCCACGGTTCGACGAGCTGCCGGTACTCCTCGTACCCGCTGGTCGCCCGCTCGATGAAGGCCTCGTTGGCGAGGCCGGCGTGGATGATCTCGCGGCCGATCGCGTGCGCCATCGGGATGTCCGTGCCGACGTTGAGACCGAGCCAGCTCTCCGCCCACTCGGCGGTCGACGTCCGTCGAGGGTCGACCGCATACAGCCGACCGCCGTTGTGCATCCCCTTCAGCACGTGCTGGAAGAAGATCGGATGTGCGAAACGGGCGTTGGAGCCCCACATCACGATGACGTCGGTGTGCTCGATCTCCTCGTACGACGACGTCCCGCCGCCCGAGCCGAACGCCGCCGACAGGCCGGCGACGCTCGGGGCGTGACACGTGCGGTTGCAGGAGTCGACGTTGTTGGTGCCCATGACGACCCGGGCGAACTTCTGCGCCACATAGTTCATCTCGTTCGTTGCGCGCGCGCAGGAGAACATGCCGAACGCGCCGCGCGCCGCCGCGAGGCCCCGGGCGGTCCGTTCCAGCGCCTCCTCCCAGGTGGCCTGGCGGAACGGTTCGTCGCGGGAGTCCCGGACCAGTGGATGGGTGAGGCGGGTGTAGGTCTTCGGGGTTCGATCGCGTTTCCTCATGCGGCGCTCCTCGACGCGAGCAGGTCCGAGATGGCGTGCACGGTGCGCAGGGTGGGCACCTCGACGCCGGTGATCTGCGCCAGCTCGACGACGGCCGCGAGCAGCACGTCGAGTTCGAGCGGCTTGCCGCGCTCCAGGTCCTGGAGCGTGGAGGTGCGGTGGTCGCCGACACGTTCGGCGCCCGCGAGCCGGCGCTCGATGGAGACGCCGACCTCGCAGCCGAGGGCCTCGGCCACGGCCAGGGTCTCGGTCATCATGATCTCGATGACCCTGCGGGTGCCGCCGTGCCGGCACATCTGCCGCATGGTGGCGCGGGCCAGCGCGCTGATCGGGTTGAAGGAGATGTTGCCGAGCAGCTTGAGCCAGATGTCGTTGCGCAGGTCGGGCTCGACCGGGCACTTCAGCCCGCCGGCCTGCATCGCCTCGCTGAACGCCGTGCAGCGGGGCGAGAGACCGCGGTCGGGCTCGCCGACGGAGAACCGGGTTCCTTCCAGGTGCCGTACGACGCCCGGTCCTTCGAGCTCGGTGGCCGCGTAGACCACGCAACCGATGGCACGTTCGGGTGCGAGTACCGCACTGACGGTGCCGTGCGGGTCCACGCTCTCGACGCGATGGCCGTCGTAGGGGCCGCCGTGCCGGTGGAAGTACCACCAGGGGATGCCGTTCTGGGCGGCCACCACCGCCGTGGAGTCGTGCAGAAGAGGCTCGATCAGCGGCCCGCACGCCGCGTACGAGTGGGCCTTCAGGCCCAGGAAGACGAAGTCGACCGGGCCGACCTCGGCCGGGTCGTCGGTGGCGTGTGCGTGCGCGGTGAAGTCACCGCGGGGGCTGAGGACGTGCACGCCGTGCTGCCTCATGGCCGCGAGATGCGGTCCACGGGCGACGAGGTGCACGTCGGCGCCCGCACGGTGGAGCGCGGCGCCGACGTAGGCGCCGATCGCTCCGGCGCCGAGTACTGCGACTTTCATGCCAGGGAGCTCCGTTCGGTCGAGGGTACCGAGGAACTGCCGAACTCTGTCGACGAAATATTGTCTACAGTATGGAGGTTGCGTCAGCAAGGGTTCGGGCACGATGGGGCGATGGGGACCCGCTCCTCAACCCGGTCGGACCCGGTCGGCAGGACCGGTCGGCAGGACCGTTCGGCGCGCACGGCATACCGTTCATCGCATACGGTCGACGCGCCGCCTTCTCAACTGCCGTGATCCTTCCTACCGTTCTGGATCATGAGTCCCCCAGTCGCACCCCCAGGGTGGAGCCGCTGGCTGGTTCCGCCCGCCGCGCTCTCAGTCCACCTCTCCATCGGCCAGGCCTACGCCTGGAGCGTCTTCAAGCCGCCGCTCGAATCCGCACTCGGCCTCAGCGGAACCCAGAGCGCGCTGCCCTTCCAGCTGGGCATCGTCATGCTCGGTCTGTCGGCCGCGTTCGGCGGCACGCTCGTGGAGCGCAAAGGGCCGCGCTGGGCGATGACCGTGGCCCTGATCTGCTTCTCGTCCGGCTTCCTGCTCTCCGCGCTCGGCGCGGTCACCGAGCAGTACTGGCTGATCGTCTTCGGCTACGGCTTCGTCGGCGGGATCGGTCTCGGCATCGGCTACATCTCGCCCGTCTCCACACTGATCAAGTGGTTCCCGGACCGGCCCGGCATGGCCACCGGCATCGCCATCATGGGCTTCGGCGGCGGCGCGCTGATCGCCTCGCCCTGGTCGGCACAGATGCTGGAGTCGTTCGGCGGCGACAGCTCGGGGATCGCCCTCGCGTTTCTCGTACACGGGCTTTCGTATGCGGTCTTCATGACCCTGGGCGTACTGCTCGTGCGGGTGCCGCACACCGCGAAGCCGGTCGAAGGCGCACCAAGTGCCCTCGCCGGACCGCAGGTCTCCGCCCGCGGTGCCGTGCGCACACCGCAGTTCTGGTGCCTGTGGGTCGTGCTCTGCATGAACGTGACCGCGGGTATCGGCATCCTGGAGAAGGCCGCCCCGATGATCACGGACTTCTTCGCGGACACCTCCACGCCGGTGTCGGTGTCGGCCGCCGCCGGCTTCGTCGCCCTGCTGTCCGCGGCCAACATGGCGGGCCGTATCGGCTGGTCGTCGACCTCCGACCTGATCGGCCGCAAGAACATCTACCGCCTCTACCTCGGGGTGGGCGCGGTGATGTACGCGCTGATCGCCCTGTTCGGCGACTCGTCGAAGCCCTTGTTCATCCTGTGCGCGCTGGTGATCCTCTCCTTCTACGGCGGCGGGTTCGCGACCGTCCCCGCCTACCTGAAGGACCTTTTCGGCACCTACCAGGTCGGCGCGATCCACGGGCGGCTGCTCACCGCATGGTCCACGGCGGGCGTCCTCGGGCCGCTGATCGTGAACTGGGTCGCCGACCGGCAGGAGGAGGCCGGCCGCCACGGGGCGTCGCTGTACGGTCTGTCGTTCGTCATCATGATCGGACTGCTCGTCGTCGGCTTCGTCGCCAACGAGCTCGTCCGGCCCGTCCATGTCCGTCACCACATCCCCGCCCCGAGGGAGGAGGCCGTCGATGTCCACCGACAGCAGTCAGAGTCCGCCTGACCGGCGAGGGCTGATCGCCTTCGCCTGGGTGTGGGTGGGAGCGCCGCTCGCCTACGGGCTGTACGAACTGGTGCAGAAGGCGACACAGCTGTTCACCGGGTGAGCCCGGGAAAGTGTCCGGGCGTCCGGAAGTCTGACGGAAGCCGACAAGCAAGGCCGCGGTTTCCTGTGGCTTCACCTGCCGCCGTACCCGCGAGTCACTGATCAGACTGGTGAATCCCGCTACCTGAACTACGAGGGGGATTCGCCCATGAACGGCTCACGCATCGCTGCCGTCGGCCATTACCAGCCCGCCAGGGTACTCACCAACGAGGAACTGGCGGGCATGGTCGACACCAGCGACGAGTGGATCAGGTCCCGGGTGGGCATCCGGACCCGCCGTATCGCCGGGCCGGACGAGCCGGTCGACGAGCTGGCCGCGCACGCCGCCGCCAAGGCGCTCGCCGCGGCCGGCCTGACCCCCGCCGACATCGACCTGGTGCTGGTGGCCACGTCGACCGCGGTCGACCGTTCGCCGAACATGGCCGCCCGGGTCGCCGCCCGGCTCGGCATCCCCTCGCCCGCCGCGATGGATCTCAACGTCGTGTGCGCCGGCTTCACCCACGCCCTGGCCACCGCCGACCACACCCTGCGGGCGGGCGCCGCGACCCGCGCGCTCGTCATCGGCGCCGACAAGATGTCGGAGGTCGCCGACTGGACCGACCGTACGACCTGCGTGCTCGTCGGCGACGGCGCGGGCGCCGCCGTGGTCGAGCCGGCGGAGACGGAACCCGGTATCGGGCCGGTGCTGTGGGGATCGGTGCCCGAGATGGGGAACGCGGTACGCATCGAGGGACAGCCCGCGCGGTTCGCGCAGGAGGGGCAGAGCGTCTACCGCTGGGCGACCACCCAGCTGCCGCCCCTCGCCCGCCGGGCCTGCGAACGCGCGGGATTCACCCCCGCGGACCTCGCCGCGGTCGTGCTGCACCAGGCGAACCTGCGGATCATCGAACCCCTCGCGGAGAAGCTGGGTGCCGTCAACGCGGTGATCGCGCGGGATGTCACCGAATCAGGTAACACGTCGGCGGCGAGCATTCCGCTCGCGTTCTCCAAGCTGGTGGAGCAGGGCGCGATCTCCACGGGGGATCCGGTGCTGCTCTTCGGCTTCGGCGGGAACCTGTCGTACGCCGGACAGGTCGTCCGCTGTCCCTGACGTGCCCTGACGCGCCGGTACAACGGGATGTGACGAGGAAGACTGACCGCTCCTCTGGCAACTGTGCACCGTAGACTGTAGACGAAAGACAATCGATACTGGGTCTACGGGTGACACCGGCTTTACGGCTGCTGTGCACGGCCCGCCGAGGAGGGGGACCGCGATGTTGTCGACAGGACTGCCGCAGGGAGCAGTGCCCAAACTCGAAAGGCCCGGCCCGCTGCGGGACCGTGTCTACGAGGCGCTGCTCGAACTCATCACCACCCGTGCCCTGCAGCCCGGCCAGCACCTCGTGGAGAGCGAACTCGCCGGCCATCTCGGGGTCTCCCGGCAGCCGGTGCGTGAGGCCTTGCAGCGGCTGAACACCGAGGGCTGGGTCGATCTGCGCCCCGCCCAGGGCGCGTTCGTGCACGAGCCCACCGAGGAGGAGGCCGACCAACTCCTCACCGTGCGCACGCTGTTGGAGGCCGAGGCCGCCCGACTGGCCGCCGCGAACGCGGACAAGGCCGGCATCGAGGCGCTGGAGGAGATCGTGGCGCAGGGCAGGCTGGCGGTCGCCTCCGACGACGTGGACGCCGCCGTCGCCCTGAACGCCCGCTTCCACGGAAAGGTCATGGAACTCGCGGGCAACGCAGTCCTCGCCGAACTCGCGGCGCAGGTCGACCGCCGGGTGCGCTGGTACTACACGCCGGTGGCCCGGCAGCGCGGAAACCAGTCCTGGATCGAACACCGGGACCTGATCGCCGCGATCGCCGACCGCGACGAGCGGCGCGCCACCGAGCTCATGCGGGAACACACCGAGCACACGCGCCGTTCGTACCACGCCCGCCAAGCGCCCTGACACTCCGCGACTTGCTCCGCAGAAGGCGTCCGCGTGCGCCCTCGCCCACTCGGCGAAGGCGCCCGGCGCCCGCCCGGTGACCACCTGCCCCGTCGGCACGACACCGACTCGTCCAGGGTGCCGTCCGGGAACTAGGCGAACAACGCGTCGGCGTAGGGCGTCGGCGGCCCGGCCGGTGCCGGCAGGACGGCCGGCGTGCCCGACTCCAGCCCGGCACACGCCTCCTCATGCGTCAGCCCTGCGGCGCGCGCAGGCCCCGGCCCAGCGCCTGGCGCGACAGTGGCGCCCCGCACCTCGCCGAGGGGCCCGGACCGCCGCCATCGGCGGGCAACAGCGGCCCGGGACCGGTCATTTCGAGGACACATCCATCCTGCGGTGCGGCGACGGGAGACACCAGGGGCGGGCCGTCTTTGTCCTGTGAGGGGAAAAAGTCTGCGGCAATCCGTGCAAGACTTCTTCCCACCTTCGGCAGCCACTGCTACGTTCCCCTCGAAAGCCCGGCGACAGGTGGCCGATTGAGGCGGGGAGGGGCTCGTGAGACGCATGACGGCACGACCCGCGAACGCTCACCAGGCCCGCCTGCTCAAGCTCCTGCGGGACGGCGGCCCCAACTCCCGTGCACAACTGGGAGACCAGGTCGATCTGTCACGGTCCAAGCTGGCCGTGGAGGTCGACCGACTGCTGGAGACGGGCCTGGTCGTGGCCGACGGACTCGCAGCCTCGCGCGGCGGCCGCCGCTCCCACAACATCAGGCTCGCGCCGGGGCTCAGGTTCCTCGGCGTCGACATCGGCGCGACCTCGGTCGACGTCGCCGTCACCAACGCCGAACTGGAGATCCTCGGCCACCTCAACCAGCCCATGGACGTACGCGAGGGCCCGGTCGCGGTCTTCGAGCAAGTCCTGGTCATGGCCGCGAAGTTGAGGGCCTCGGGACTCGCGGAGGGGTACGACGGCGCCGGCATCGGCGTCCCGGGACCCGTCCGCTTCCCCGAGGGCGTGCCGGTGGCTCCGCCGATCATGCCGGGCTGGGACGGCTTCCCCGTGCGGGAGGCCCTCAGCCAGGAACTCGGCTGCCCGGTCATGGTCGACAACGACGTGAACCTGATGGCGATGGGGGAGATGCACGCGGGCGTCGCACGCTCCGTGGGCGACTTCCTCTGCGTCAAGATCGGCACCGGCATCGGCTGCGGCATCGTCGCCGGCGGTGACGTCCACCGCGGGGTGACGGGCAGTGCGGGCGACATCGGGCACATCCAGGCCGTGCCCGACGGACGACCGTGTGCCTGCGGCAACCGGGGCTGCCTGGAAGCCCACTTCAGCGGGGCGGCCCTCGCCAGGGACGCCACGGACGCGGCCCAGCAGGGCCTCTCGGTGGAACTCGCGACCCGCCTGGAGACGAACGGCGGCCTCACCGCCGTCGACGTCGCCGCCGCGGCCGCCGCGGGCGACGCCACCGCCCTCGACCTGATCCGCGAGGGCGGCGACCGGGTCGGGCAGGTCATCGCCGGACTGGTCAGCTTCTTCAACCCCGGCCTGGTGGTGATCGGCGGCGGGGTCACCGGCCTCGGCCACACCCTGCTCGCCGCGATCCGCACCCAGGTCTACCGTCAGTCGCTGCCCCTCGCGACCGGCAACCTGCCGATCGTCCTGGGGGAGTTGGGTCCCACCGCCGGAGTGATCGGCGCGGCCCGTCTCATCAGCGACCACCTGTTCTCACCCGCGTAAACCACCGACCTCGCACGCTCGCCAGCACACCTCATACGCTGACCCGCCGACCGCATACGCCTGCCGGCAGATCACCTGCACGTGCCGTCAGACCCCACACAACTGTCAGCAGACCCCATACACCTGCCAGCAGACTCCATACGTTCGCCCGCAGACCTCATCCGGCATATCGCCGACGGTATACAGCTCACCGGCACCCAGCCCGGCTTCGCCCTGCCCTGAATCCGGCCCGCACGCCTGCCAGGGGGACCCGCACATGGCACCACAACCCACGCTGCTCAGCATGTCCGGCATCACCAAGTCGTTCCCCGGAGTCCGGGCCCTCGACGGCGTCGACCTCGACGTCCAGGCCGGAGAGGTGCACTGCCTGCTCGGTCAGAACGGTGCCGGCAAGTCCACTCTCATCAAGGTCCTGGCCGGTGTTCACCAGCCCGACACCGGTACCATCCGCTGGCTCGGCGATGCGGTCACGCTCCGCTCGCCGATCGCCGCGATGCGCCTCGGCATCGCCACCATCTACCAGGAACTGGACCTGGTGGAGCACCTGTCGGTGGCCGAGAACGTCCACCTGGGCCATGAACCCACGGCGGCCGGTTTCGTCGTACGCGGCAAGGCGGCGCGAGCGTCGACGGCCGCGCTGCTCAAGCGACTCGGGCATCCGGAGATCGACACCGGCCGTCTGGTGGGGGAGTTGTCGGCCGCCCAGCAGCAGATCGTGTCCATGGCCCGGGCGCTCTCGCACGACGTACGGCTGATCGTGATGGACGAACCGTCCGCCGCCCTGGACCCGGACGAGGTCGACAACCTCTTCCGGATCGTCGGCGACCTCACCGCCGACGGCGTCGCGGTCGTCTACATCTCGCACCGGCTGGAGGAGATCCGCCGCATCGGCGACCGGGTGACCGTCCTGAAGGACGGGCGGGCCGTCGCGGTCGGACTGCCCGCGAAGACGACGCCGACCCGCGAGGTCGTCGCACTGATGACGGGACGCAACGTCGAGTACGTGTTCCCGGAACGGCCCGCCCGGGCACCCGGCGGCACCCCGGTCCTGGAGGTCCGAGGGCTGGCCCGGGACGGCGAGTTCGAACCCCTCGACCTGAGCATCCGTCCCGGCGAGATCGTCGGCCTCGCCGGACTCGTCGGGTCGGGCCGCTCCGAGATCCTGGAGACGATCTACGGTGCCCGCAAACCCGCCGCCGGCCACGTCAGCGTCGACGGACGCCCGCTGCGACCCGGCAGTGTCCGCGCCGCCGTCCGCGCCGGCCTCGGACTCGCCCCCGAGGAACGCAAGGCGCAGGCCCTGCTGATGCTGGAGTCGGTCACCCGCAACGTCTCCGTCTCCTCCATGTCCCGCTTCGCCCGCGCGGGCTGGATCGACCGGAGCGCCGAACAACGGGCCGCGCGGGCCGCGACGCGCGAGCTGTCGCTGCGGCCCGACAACCCGAACGTGCCGGTGCGCACCCTGTCCGGCGGCAACCAGCAAAAGGCCGTCCTGGCCCGCTGGCTGCTGCGTGGCTGCCGGGTGCTGCTGCTCGACGAACCGACCCGCGGGGTCGACGTCGGCGCCCGCGCCGAACTGTATGCAGTCGTCCGTCGACTGGCTGACGAAGGCCTCGCCGTGCTGCTGGTCTCCAGCGAGGTCCCCGAGGTGCTCGGCCTCGCCGACCGTGTCCTGGTGCTGCGCGAGGGTCGCGTCGTCCACACGGCGCCCGCCCGCGACCTCGACGAACATCGCGTCCTCGACCTCGTCATGGAAGGAAGCCCCGCGTCATGACGCAGCCCGTCTCACCGCCCAGGGACAGCGCCGACAAGGTGCCGTCGACGAACGAAGCCCCGGCCTGGCGGTCCCTCGTGTTCCGCGCAGACCTGCGCACCCTCTCCCTCCTCGGCGTGCTCGCCGCGCTGCTCGTCATCGGCGGCATCACCAAGCCGGAGCAGTTCCTCGACACCCGCAACCTCCAACTCGTCCTCACCCAGGCCTCGGTGATCGGTGTCGTCACCGTCGGGATGACCTTCGTCATCACCTCCGGCGGCATCGACCTGTCCGTCGGCGCGATCGTCGCCCTCGCCTCGGTGTGGGCCACCACGGTCGCCACGCAGGAGTACGGCTTCGCGGGCATCCTCTTCACCGCCGTGATCGTCGGCGTCGGGTGCGGCCTGGTCAACGGGCTGCTCATCGCCTACGGCGGGGTGGTCCCCTTCATCGCGACGCTCGCCATGCTGGCCTCCGCCCGCGGCCTCGCACTCCAGATCACCGACGGGCGCACGCAGATCGTCACCATCGACGGCGTCCTCGACCTCGGCGAACGCGACGCGTACGTGCTCGGCGTCCCGCCCCTGGTCATGGTGTTCGCACTCGTGACGGTCATCGGATGGCTGGTGCTGAACCGGACCACCTTCGGGCGCCGCACCGTCGCCGTCGGCGGCAACGCCGAGGCCGCCCGGCTCGCCGGCATCGACGTACGCCGTCAGCGACTGTACCTCTACCTGCTGTCCGGACTGTGCTGCGGCATCGCGGCCTTCCTGCTGATCATCCTGTCCGGCTCAGGGCAGAACACCAACGGCAATCTCTACGAACTCGACGCCATCGCGGCCGCGATCATCGGCGGCACCCTGCTCAGCGGGGGGCGCGGCACCATCATCGGCTCCGTGCTCGGCGTCCTGATCTTCACCACGATCACCAACATCTTCGCCCTGAACAACCTGCAGAGCGACGTCCAGCAGATCGCCAAGGGCGCGATCATCGTCGCCGCCGTGCTGGTCCAGCGCCGTACCGCGAGCACGAACTGAGGAAAGGGTTCACCGCCATGCCAGAGCCGACGACTTCTCACAGCCGCTCCACCAGTCGCAGAGGACTGCTCTTCGGGACCGCCGCCGTCTCGGCCGGCGTCCTCCTCGCGGGTTGCACCAGCAACGAGTCCAGTGACGACGAGCCGGCGGCGAACGACCAGCCGGCCGCCGAGGACAAGCCCGGCAAGGAGGTCACCATCGGCTTCGCCGGCCCGCAGGCCGACCACGGCTGGCTCAACGCCATCAACGACAACGCCAAGAAGCGGGCCGGGAAGTACTCCGACGTCACCCTGGAGATCACCGAGGGCTCCAACGACACCGCCCAGCAGATCGGTCAGATCGAGACCCTCATCAACAAGAAGGTCGACGTCCTGGTCGTGCTGCCCGCCGACGGCAAGGCGCTCACCCAGGTCGGCCTCAAGGCGATGCGGGCGGGCATCCCGGTCGTCAACCTCGACCGGATCTTCAACACCCCGCAGGCGTACCGCTGTTGGATCGGCGGCGACAACTACGGCATGGGCCTCAGCGCCGGTCACTACATCGGCGAGAAGCTCAAGGGGAAGTCCGGTGCAAGGGTCATCGAACTGGCCGGCCTGGACAACCTGGAACTCACCAAGCAGCGCACCCAGGGCTTCGACGACGCGCTGAAGAACTACCCCAACGTCCGGAAGGTGGCCCGCCAGGCGGCCGACTTCACGGTCGAGTCCGGGCAGGCCAAGATGGCCCAGCTCCTGCAGGCACAGTCGACGTTCGACGCGCTGTGGAACCACGACGACGACCAGGGCGTGGGGGCGCTGCGCGCCATCGAGCAGGCGGGGCGCGACGACTTCCTGATGGTCGGCGGCGCGGGCGCCCTGTCCGCCTTCCAGGCCATCAAGCAGGACAACGGCGTCCTGAAGGCGACCGTCCTCTACCCGCCGACCATGGCCGCCTCCGCGATCGATCTCGCCCGCGCCCTGGGCCAGACCAAGGGCGTGAGCGGCCTCGCCGAGTACGAGATCCCGGCCTCGATCACGCTCTACTCGGCCGTCGTGGACAAGGACAACGTCGACCAGTACATGTCCACCGGCTTCAAATGAGGCGTCCCGCCGAAGGGGCCCGGTTCCTCGACGGTCCGGGCTGCACCCCCCACCGCGCCACCACGACGAGGAGGACACCGCGTATGGCACAGCCGCAGCAGTCAGCAGGGGCGGAGGAGAACGGGCCGGACAGGGCCGGGGCCCGGAACCCGGCGCCGGCCGGGGCGGAGCGCCTGGAGGGTGCCGAGGCCGGAAAGCCGGCGCTGCGCGTCGGCATGGTCGGTTACGCCTTCATGGGCGCCGCCCACTCCCAGGGCTGGCGTACCGCGGGCCGCGTCTTCGACCTGCCCCGCATCCCGGTCCTGGCCGCGCTGTGCGGACGGGACGCGGTGGCCGTCCGTGCCGCGGCCGACCGGCACGGCTGGGCGTCCACCGAGACCGACTGGCGTGCCCTGATCGCGCGGGACGACATCGATCTCGTCGACATCTGCACCCCCGGCGACAGCCACGCCGAGATCGCCCTCGCCGCCCTGGCCGCCGGCAAGCACGTGCTGTGCGAGAAACCCCTCGCGAACACCGTCGAGGAGGCCGAGGCGATGACCCGCGCGGCGGACATCGCGTATGGGAACGGTCAGTTGGCCATGGTCGGCTTCAACTACCGTCGGTTGCCCGCCACCGCGCTGGCCCGCTCGATGGTCGCCGGCGGCCGCCTCGGCACCCTGCGGCACGTGCGGGTGACGTACCTTCAGGACTGGCTGGTGGACCCTCAGTTCCCGCTGACCTGGCGCCTGCGCAGGGAACTGGCGGGCTCGGGATCACTCGGCGACCTCGGCGCGCACATCGTCGATCTCGCCCAGTACCTGGCGGGGGAACCGCTGGCCGGGGTCTCCGCCCTCACCGAGACCTTCGTACGGGAGCGTCCGCTGCCCGGCGGCCCCGGCAGCGGCCTGTCCGCGACGTCCGCCGTCGGCAGCCGCACCGGTCAGGTCACCGTGGACGACGCCGCCCTGTTCACCGGACGCTTCACCTCCGGCGCCCTCGCCTCCTTCGAGGCCACCCGGTACGCCACCGGCCGAAAGAACGCCCTGCGCATCGAACTCAACGGCGAACACGGCTCACTCGCCTTCGACTTGGAGCGCCTCAACGAACTCGCGTACCACGACGGTACGGAGCCCGCGGCGCACGCCGGCTTCCGCCGCATCCTCGTCACCGAACCCGACCACCCCTACCTGGACGCCTGGTGGCCGCCGGGCCACGGTCTCGGCTACGAGCACACCTTCGTCCACCAGGCCCGCGACCTGGTCCATGCCATCGCCGAGGGCCGCCGGCCCGAACCCTCCTTCGCCGACGGGCTCCAGGTGCAGCGCGTCCTGGCGGCGGTCGAGGAGAGCGCCGAGAAGAACTCCGTCTACACGCCCATAGCGGCCTGAGGAGGCCCCGCGACATGCCGCGCACCTTCACGCTCTTCACCGGCCAGTGGGCCGACCTGCCGCTCGAAGAGGTCTGCCGCCTCGCCCGCGACTTCGGCTACGACGGTCTCGAACTCGCCTGCTGGGGCGACCACTTCGAGGTCGACAAGGCACTCGCCGACCCGTCGTACGTCGACTCGCGTCACCAGCTCCTCGACAAGTACGGCCTCACCTGCCGGGCCGTCTCCAATCACCTCGTCGGCCAGGCGGTCTGTGACGCCATCATCGACGAGAGGCATCAGGCCATCCTGCCCGCCCGCATCTGGGGCGACGGCGACGCGGAGGGCGTACGGCGGCGGGCCGCGGCCGAGATCGCCGACACCGCCCGTGCCGCGGCCGCCTTCGGAGTCGACACCGTCGTCGGTTTCACCGGGTCGTCGATCTGGCACCTGGTCGCCATGTTCCCGCCCGCGCCGGCCTCGATGATCGAGCGCGGCTACGAGGACTTCGCCAGGCGGTGGAATCCGATCCTCGACGTCTTCGACGCGGAAGGTGTGCGGTTCGCGCACGAGGTCCACCCCAGCGAGATTGCATACGACTACTGGACGACTGTATGCGCGCTGGATGCGGTCGACCGTCGACCGGCTTTCGGCCTCAATTTCGACCCGAGCCACTTCGTGTGGCAGGACCTCGACCCGGTCGGCTTCCTCTGGGACTTCCGCGACCGCATCTACCACGTCGACTGCAAAGAGGCCCGCAAGCGGCTCGACGGCCGCAACGGCCGCCTCGGCTCCCACCTTCCCTGGGGCGACCCGCGCCGCGGCTGGGACTTCGTCTCCGCGGGCCACGGAGACGTCCCCTGGGAGGACGTCTTCCGGATGCTGCGCTCCATCGACTACCAGGGCCCCGTCTCCGTGGAGTGGGAGGACGCCGGCATGGACCGGCTGCAGGGCGCACCCGAGGCCCTGGCCCGTCTGAAGGCATACGACTTCGAGCCGCCGTCGGCCTCCTTCGACGCGGCGTTCGGCGGCAACGAGTAGCCGGCCGCGTTGCCCCCGCCATGACTTCCGGGATGACGGCGCATCCCGGCGCACCACACCCGCACGTACAACCGGCCCCATTCTGGAGGCACCCGTGCACGGGAACGACAGCACCACCAGCACCGACAGAATCGAGACCCACAGACGACGCCTGCCGTTCCGCAAGGCGGTCGCCCTGCTCAGCGGGGTGCTGCTGGCTGGTGCGTCCCTCACCCTCACCGCGCCGCAGGCCGGCGCAGCCGTCGCCGGCCCGGGAGCCGCGCCGGCCCCGCCGGCCGCCTCCGCCGCCGAGGACTTCCAGCAGGTCACCCTCGCCAAGGGCGAGCCGGAGGTCGGCGAGCCCATGTCGCTCGCCGTCCTTCCCGACCGCTCGGTCCTGCACACCTCGCGCGACGGCGAACTCCGCCTCACCGACGCGGCGGGCAACACCAAGCTCGCCGGCAAGCTCGACGTCTACTCCCACGACGAAGAGGGCCTCCAAGGCATCGGCGTGGACCCCGACTTCACGAGCAACCGCTTCATCTACCTCTACTACGCGCCCCCGTTGAACACCCCCGCGGGCGACGCCCCCGAGACCGGCACCGCCGCGGACTTCGCGCCCTTCGACGGCGTCAACCGGCTCTCCCGGTTCGTCCTGAACACCGACGGCACCCTCGACGCCGCCAGCGAGAAGAAGATCCTCGACGTCCCGGCCTCGCGCGGCCTGTGCTGCCACGTCGGCGGCGACATCGACTTCGACGCGGCGGGCAACCTGTACCTGTCGACCGGCGACGACACCAACCCGTTCCAGTCGGACGGCTTCACTCCCATCGACGACCGGGACGGCCGCAACCCCGCCTTCGACGCCCGGCGTTCGTCCGGCAACACCAACGACCTGCGCGGCAAGATCCTGCGCATCAAGGTGAACGCCGACGGTTCGTACACGGTCCCCGACGGCAACCTCTTCGCGCCCGGCACCGACAGGACGCGGCCCGAGATCTACGCGATGGGCTTCCGCAACCCGTTCCGCTTCAGCGTCGACAAGAAGACCGGCATCCTCTATGTCGGTGACTACGGCCCCGACGCCGGCACCGCCGACCCGGCCCGCGGACCGGCCGGCCAGGTGGAGTTCGCCCGGGTCCCCGGCCCCGGCAACTTCGGATGGCCGTTCTGTACGGGCGACAATGACCCGTACATCGCATACGACTTCGCGACCGGTGTGTCCGGTGCGCCGTTCGACTGCAGCGCCCCGAAGAACACCTCCCCGCACAACACCGGTCTGACCGACCTGCCGCCCGCCCAGCCGGCCTGGATCCCGTACGACGGCGGATCCGTGCCCGAGTTCGGCACCGGCTCCGAGTCCCCGATGGGCGGGCCGGTCTACGACTACGACGCCTCGCTCGACTCGCCGGTGAAGTTCCCCGAGGCCTACGACGGTGACTTCTTCGCCGGGGAGTTCGGCCGCCGCTGGATCAAGCGGATCACGAGCGACGCCGACGGCACCGTCCAGTCGATCAACGACGTGCCCTGGACCGGTACCCAGATCATGGACATGGCCTTCGGCCCCGACGGCGCGCTGTACGTCCTCGACTACGGCGTCTCCTGGTTCGGCGGCGACGAGCACTCGGCCCTGTACCGCATCGAGAACGCCACCGACGGCCACTCCCCGGTCGCGCAGGCCGCGGCGAGCCGGACCTCGGGCCAGGCGCCGCTGCGGGCGAGCTTCTCCTCCGCGGGCACCTCCGACCAGGACGGCGACGCCCTCACCTACAGCTGGGACTTCGGCGACGGCGCCAAGTCGACGGCGGCCAACCCGACGCACACATACAAGAAGAACGGCACGTACACCGCGACCCTCACCGCCAAGGACCCGAGCGGCCGCACCGGCAGCGCGAGCGTGCAGATCGTCGTCGGCAACACCGCGCCGAAGGTGACCCTCGAACTCCCGCGTGACGGGCAGCTGTTCAGCTTCGGCGACGCGATCCCGTTCAAGGTCCGTGTCACCGACCCCGAGGACGGCAGGAACATCGACTGCTCGAAGGTCAAGGTCACCTTCATCCTCGGTCACGACACCCACGGTCACCCGCTGACCTCCGCCAACGGCTGCACCGGCACCATTCAGACCAGCGCCGACGGCGGCCACGACGAGGACGCCAACATCTTCGGTGTGTTCGACGCCGAGTACACCGACGGCGGGGGCGGCGGCCAGGCCCCGCTCACCACCCACGACCAGAACGTCGTCCAGCCCGAGCACCGCCAGGCCGAGCACTTCGGCGCCGCCTCCGGCGTCTCCGTCGTGGCCAAGGACACCGCTCACGGCGGGAAGACGGTCGGGGACGTGCACAACGGCGACTGGATCTCCTTCACGCCCTACGCCCTCGGCAACGCCGAGAAGATCACGGCCCGCGTGTCCTCGGGCGGCACGGGCGGCACGCTCGAGATCCGCGCCGGATCCGCGAGGGGCACGCTGCTCGGAAAGGCGACCGTGCCGGTGACCGGCGGCTGGGACACCTACCAGGACGTCGGCGCCGACCTGTCCCGCGCCCCGCGCGGCACGACCACCCTGTACCTCGTCTTCAAGGGCAGAGGCACCGGGGCCCTGTACGACGTGGACGACTTCACCTTCACGACCGGCTGAGAGGAGGCGATCGAGATGCGACCAACCAGGCGACTGTGTACCGCGGTTGTCGGCGCGGCGCTGCTCCTCGGCTGCGTCTCCGGGCCCGCCGCCTCGCACTCCGAGGACGACGAACGGGTGCTCGTCTTCTCCAAGACGGCAGGTTTCCGGCACGACTCGATCCCGGACGGCGTGGCGGCGGTCCGACAGCTCGGGCAGGCCGAGGGCTTCGAGGTCGATGCGACGGAGGACGCCGGCGCGTTCACCGCACGCAACCTGCGGCGGTACGACGCGGTCGTGTTCCTGTCCACGACCGGAGACGTCCTCGACGCCACCCAGCAGGCGGCGTTCGAGGGCTACATCCGCCACGGCGGCGGCTACGTCGGTGTGCACGCGGCCGCCGACACCGAGTACGACTGGGAGTTCTACGGCGGCCTCGCCGGCGCCTACTTCCAGTCGCACCCGGCGATCCAGCCCGCGACCGTCACCGTCGAGGACCGCGCGCACCCGGCGACCTCGGACCTGGCGAAGACCTGGGAACGCACCGACGAGTGGTACAACTACCGCTCGAATCCCCGGGAACGGGCCCATGTCCTCGCCTCGCTCGACGAGTCGTCGTACACCGGCGGCACCATGCACGGCGACCACCCGATCGCCTGGTGCCAGACCTATCAGGGCGGCCGCGCCTTCTACACGGGCGGCGGGCACACGAAGGAGTCGTACGCGGATCCCGTATTCCGTAGGCACCTGGCCGGCGGAATCCTGTATGCAACAGGCGAGGTCCAGGCGGACTGTCGACCGGAGACCGGATACCGTCCGCTCTTCGACGGCAGCTCGACGGCCGGCTGGAGCCAGGCCGGACCGGGCTCCTTCACCCCGGGCGACGACGGCACGATCACCTCGTCGGGCGGGATGGGGATGCTCTGGTACGCCGACCGGGCCTTCGGGGCGTACTCGCTGAAGCTCGACTGGAAGATGGCCAGTGAGTCAGGCGACGACAACTCCGGGGTGTTCGTGGGCTTCCCGCCCTCGTCCGACCCCTGGTCGGCGGTGAACAACGGCTACGAGATCCAGATCGACGCCAGCGATGTGCCGGAGAGGACCACCGGCTCCGTCTACGGGTTCCGGTCCGCCGACGTCAAGAAGCGCGACCGCGCGCTGAACCCGCCGGGGGGGTGGAACACGTACGAGATCCGGGTGGAGGGCGAGCGTCTGCGCGTCTGGCTCAACGGCGTGAAGATCAACGACTTCACCAACACCGATCCGGCCCGCAGTCTCAGGGACGGCCACGTCGGCATCCAGAACCACGGAGCCGACGACCGGGTGTCCTTCCGCGACATCCGGATCAAGGAACTGACCGCGAAGTCCCCGGCACCCACGGCTTCGCAGGGCGACTGAGCGGCGGCGGGCGGGGGACGCCGGACCCCCGCCCGCCGCCTTTCCCCCCACCGCGAGCTCCGTACGACCGCCGGCTGTGCGTACGGCTCAGGCCTACGGCTCGGGCCTACGGCTCGGGCCTTCGTACGACGGCTTCGCGCGACGGTTTCGTGCGACCTCGCGCGGCTTCATACGACTTCATCCGGCTTCGTACGGCGTGTTCGATCAAGGAGGCTGCCCATGTCCGCGTCCGTTTCCGCATCGCGCGTCGGTGTATGGCTGATCGGGGCGCGCGGCTCCGTCGCCACCACGGTCGTCGCCGGCTGCGCCGCACTGAGCGCGGGCCTGCACCCACCGAGCGGCCTGGTCACCGAGACACCCGCGTTCGCCGACAGCGGCCTGCCGGCCCTGGGCGACCTGGTCTTCGGCGGTCACGAGACACTCGACTGCCCCCTGCCCAAACGCGCGGAGGCGCTGGCGGCCGACGGTGTCCTGCCGTACGGCCTCCCTGCGGCGATCGAGGCCGAACTGAGCGCCGCGGACCGGGAGATCAGGCCCGGCGGACCCGTCCCGGGCGACACCCGGAGCGAGGACGAGCTGATCACCGCCTTCACCGCGGACATACGGGACTTCGTCCGGCGGCGCTCCCTGGACCGGGCAGTCGTGGTGAACGTCGCCTCCACGGAACCGGCGGCACCCGGCACCGACCTGCCCGCCAGCTCCCTCTACGCGGCGGCGGCCCTGCGCGCGGGCTGCCCGTACGTGAACTTCACCCCGTCGACCGGCCTGCATCACCCGGCGCTGGCGCCGCTCGCCGAGTCGTCGGGGCTCCCGTACGCGGGCCGGGACGGCAAGACCGGCCAGACCCTGCTCCGCTCGGTGCTGGGCCCGATGTTCGCGCAGCGGGCGCTCACCGTGCGGGCCTGGTCCGGGACCAATCTGCTGGGCGGCGGCGACGGCGCCTCCCTCTCCGACCCGGCCGCCGCCGCGGCGAAGAACGCGGGCAAGGAGCGGGTCCTCGCCGACACCCTCGGCGCGGTCCCCGAGGGCGAGGTCCACATCGACGACGTTCCCGTACTCGGCGACTGGAAGACCGCCTGGGACCACATCGCCTTCGACGGTTTCCTCGGCGCCCGCATGATCCTCCAGACCACGTGGCAGGGCTGCGACTCCGCCCTGGCCGCGCCCCTGGTCCTCGACCTGGCCCGCCTGGTCGCCCGCGCCCACGAGCGGGGCCTGTCCGGCCCGCTGGCCGAACTCGGCTTCTACTTCAAGGACCCGGTGGGCACGGGGCCGTCGTCCCTGGGGGAGCAGTACGCGGCACTGGTGGGATTCGGGCATCGGCTGGCGGCCGGGGCGCTGCGATGAACGGCCCCGAGACGCGAGCGGCCTGGGCCGAACTGCTGCGTCTCCCGGCGCTGTTCACCGTTCCGGGCGACGCCCTGGCCGGTGCGGCGGCAGCCGCCCCGCACCCGAACTCCCGCACCCTGCTCGCCGTCTGCTCCTCCCTCTGCCTGTACGAGGCCGGCATGGCCCTCAACGACTGGGCCGACCGGGACGAAGACGCCGCCGAGCGCCCGCACCGGCCCCTGCCCTCCGGCCGCGTCCGCCCCACCGCGGCGCTCGCGGCGGCCTGCGCCCTCACCGGCACCGGCTTGTCCCTGGCCGCGCGCGCCGGCCGCCCCGCTCTTGCCGTCGCGACGACCTTGGCGGCGACCGTCTGGGCGTACGACCTCGCCCTGAAACGCACCGCGGCGGGCCCTGTGGCCATGGCGGCGGCACGCGGCCTGGACCTGCTGCTCGGCGCCACGGCCACGACGAGCGCGCGGGCGTTCGGGCAGGAGCAGACGACGCCGGCCACGGGCACCGCGAGCGGCATCCGCCGGGCCCTTCCGTCCGCCGCCCTCCTCAGCGCACACACCCTCACGGTCACGACCGTGTCGCGCCGGGAGACCCGAGGCGGCGCACCCCTGGTCCCGCTGGCGGCCCTGGCCGCGACCACCGCCCTGACCCGGCTTCTGACACGTCCGTCCGAACAGCCGGGCGTGCCCGGGCCCCCATGGGAAGCCGCCCTGCGCACCGCGCTCGCCGCCGGCTACGCGACGACCGCCGCCCGCCCCTACTTCCACGCCGCTCTCAACCCGTCACCCCCGCTCACCCAACGAGCCGTCAGCGGCGGCATCCGCGCCACGATCCCCTTCCAGGCCGCCCTCTCCGCCCGCTCCGGCGCCCCCGTCACCGCGCTGCTCACGGCCGCCCTGGCGCCGCTCGCCGGGAGATTCGCGAGGAAGGTGAGCGTGACATGAGCCCCGATGCCCTCCGCCCGCCGACCGGCAGGGCCGGCACCCGAACCGCCGGAGACACCCGGCCGCACAGCCCCGCAGCCATGCCCCACCCGCACAGTCCCGCCCTCACCCCCCACCCGTTCGACCCCTCAACCAGCTCGCCCTCCTCCACCCCCCGCCCTCTCCGTTTCGGCTACGGCACCAACGGCCTCGCCGACCTCCGCCTCGACGACGCCCTCGGTCTCCTCGCCGACCTCGGTTACGACGGCGTCGGGCTGACCCTCGACCACATGCACCTCGACCCGTTCGCCCCGGACCTGGCCGCCCGCACACGCCGCCTCGCGCAACGGCTGGACGTGCTCGGGCTGTCGGTCACCGTGGAGACGGGCGCCCGCTATGTGCTCGACGCCCGGCGCAAACACGGCCCGTCCCTGCTGGACCCCGACCCGGACGACCGCGCCCGACGTGTCGGCCTTCTGATCCGCGCGGTCCAGGTGGCCGCCGACCTCGGTGCCCACGCCGTTCACTGCTTCAGCGGGATCACACCGGCGGCCACGGACGCGGACACGGCATGGAAACGTCTGGCCGAGGCACTCGCCCCCGTCCTGGACGCCGCCGCCCGTGCCGGCATCCCCTTGGCCGTCGAACCCGAACCCGGTCACCTCCTCGCCACCCTCGCGGACTTCCACCGGCTCCGCCGTGCCCTTGGCGATCCGCAGCACCTCGGCCTGACCCTCGACATCGGCCACTGCCAGTGCCTGGAGCCCTGGTCTCCCGCCGAGTGCGTACGCGCCGCCGCCCCCTGGCTGCGGCACGTCCAGATCGAGGACATGCGCCGCGGCGTCCATGAACACCTCCCTCTGGGCGACGGGGAGATCGACTTCCCGACGGTGCTCGCCGCCCTGTCCGCGAGCGGCTACCAGGGCCTGACCGTCGTGGAGCTGCCCCGCCACTCCCACGCCGGCCCCCACTTCGCCGAACTGTCCCTCCCGTTCCTCCGTCACGCGGCGGCGCCCTCCCCAGGGAGCACCTCATGACCCACACCGACGCCGACCCGGCGACCCCGGCGGCAGACATCCAGGGCGCCACCCTCGCCCGCACCCCGCCGCCCGACCTGCACAGCCGCGTCGTCGCCGCCCTCGGCGGAGCCGCCCGGGCCTGGCTCGACCAGGCCCTCGACGAGGCCGCCGCACACCCCGGCAGGCACGGGCCCATCTCGGTGTGGGAGCTGCGTCTGGCCGAGGCGGGACGCCGCTGCGGCTCCGCGTACGCCGACGCCGTCCGCGTCCTCATCCTGCACGCGGCCCGTGCCGACACGGACGCGCTCACCCGCGTCTACAGGCAGGGCACCGCCGCCGAACGCCGAGCCGTCCTGCACGCGCTGCCCCACCTGCTGCCCGGTCCGGACGCCCTTCCACTCGTCGAGGACGCCCTGCGCACCAACGACTCCCGCCTCCTCGCCGCCGCGGTCGGCCCGTACGCCGCCCGGCACCTGCCTGCCCAGCACTGGCGCCACGCCGTCCTGAAGTGTCTCTTCACCGGTGTGCCCGTCGATGCGGTGGCCGACCTGGACCGCCGGGCGGACGGAGACGCGGAACTCGCCCGCATGCTCCGCGACTACGCCGCCGAACGCACCGCTGCCGGCCGCCCCGTCCCCGGGGACCTGTACCGCGTCCTGACCCTGACCGACCCCACGGCCGCCCCGCCCGCCGAGAAGGGCGGTCCGGGCGGCGACGGCGAGGAGTTCTGATGCGCATCTTCGACCCCCACATCCACATGACGTCCCGCACCACCGACGACTACGAGGCCATGCGCGCCGCCGGTGTCCGTGCCGTCGTCGAGCCGTCCTTCTGGCTCGGCCAGCCCCGCACCTCACCCGCCTCCTTCCTCGACTACTTCGACTCGCTCCTGGGCTGGGAGCCCTTCCGTGCCGCCCAGTACGGCATCGCCCACCACTGCACGCTCGCCCTCAACCCGAAGGAGGCCAACGACCCGCGCTGCGTGCCCGTCCTCGACGAACTGCCCCGGTATCTCGTCAAGGACCAGGTCGTGGCCGTCGGCGAGATCGGCTACGACTCGATGACCCCCGCCGAGGACACCGCCCTCGCCGCGCAACTGCAGCTCGCCGCCGACCACCGTCTGCCCGCCCTCGTCCACACTCCGCACCGCGACAAGCTCGCCGGTCTGCGCCGCACCCTCGACGTCGTCCGGGAGTCGGCGCTGTCCCCGGAGCGTGTCCTGGTCGACCACCTCAACGAGACGACCGTCGAAGAGGCCAAGGACAGCGGCTGTTGGCTCGGCTTCTCCGTCTACCCGGAGACCAAGATGGACGAGGAGCGGATGGTCGCGATCCTCCACGCGTACGGGCCCGAGCGGGTGCTGGTGAACTCCGCCGCGGACTGGGGCCGCAGCGATCCTCTCAAGACGCGCAGGGTCGGCGACCTGATGCTGGCCGAGGGCTTCACCGAGGACGACGTCGACCGGGTGCTGTGGCGCAACCCCGTCGCCTTCTACGGCCTCAGCGGCCGTCTTAACCTGGAGGTCTCCGCGCCCGACGCCACCCACGAGGGCAACTCCGTACTGCGCGGCGGGGAGTGAGCGATGCGCTTCCGCCACCCCGACGGCTCCACCGTCCACCTCGCCTACTGCACCAACGTCCATCCCGCCGAAACCCTCGACGGAGTCCTCGCCCAGCTCCGGGACCACTGCGAGCCCGTCCGCCGGCGCCTCGGACGCGACCGGCTCGGCATCGGCCTGTGGCTCGCCAAGGACGCCGCCGACGCTCTCGTCACCGACCCGTCCGCCCTGCGCGCGCTGCGCACCGAACTCGACCGGCGCGGCCTCGAGGTCGTCACCCTCAACGGCTTCCCCTACGAGGGCTTCGGCGCCGAAGAGGTCAAGTACCGCGTGTACCGGCCGGACTGGGCCGACCCCGAACGCCTCGACCACACCACGGCCCTGGCCCGGGTCCTGGCAGGCCTCCTCCCCGACGACGTCACCGAGGGCAGCATCTCCACGCTGCCGCTCGTCTGGCGCACCGCTGTGCCCTCCACCGACGGCTCCGTGACGGCGGACGGCACGTCCACGGCAGCGCGTGCCGAGACGGCCCGCACCGCCCTGCTCGCCCTCGCCGGACGACTGGACGCCCTGGCGGAGCTGACCGGCCGCTCCATCCGCGTCGGCCTCGAACCCGAACCCGGCTGCGTCGTCGAGACCACAACCGACGCCCTCGCCCCGCTCACCGCGATCGGACACGACCGCATCGGCATCTGCGTCGACACCTGCCACCTCGCCACCTCCTTCGAAGACCCGCACACCGCCCTGGACGCGCTCGCCCGGGCCGGCATCCCCGTCGTCAAGTCCCAGCTCTCGGCCGCCCTGCACGCCGAACACCCCCATCTCCCCGAGGTCCGTGCGGCCCTGGCCGCCTTCGACGAACCCCGCTTCCTGCACCAGACCCGCACGGCCACCGCCGCAGGCCTGCGCGGCACCGACGACCTCGGCGAGGCCCTCAAGGGCGACACGCTGCCCGACGCGGCCCCCTGGCGTGCCCACTTCCACGTCCCGCTGCACGCGGCCCCCGCCGCACCCCTCACCTCCACGCTCCCCGTCCTGAAGGCCGCCCTGACCCGGCTCGTCGGCGGACCGCACCCGCTCACCCGCCACCTGGAGGTCGAGACCTACACCTGGCAGGCGCTCCCGCCCGAGCTGCGGCCCCGCGGCCGGTCCCAGCTCGCCGAGGGCATCGCCGCCGAACTCACCCTGGCCCGCGACCTGTTGACGGACCTCGGCCTGAAGGAGCTCCCATGAGCACCCACCGGACCACTCAGTGCCCGACCCCCCTCCTCGTCCTCGACGTCGTCGGCCTCACCCCCCGTCTCCTCGACCACATGCCCCACCTCGAGGCGCTCGCCCGGTCCGGATCCCGCGCGCCGCTCGGCACCGTCCTGCCCGCCGTCACCTGCGCCGCCCAGTCCACCTTCCTGACCGGCACCCACCCCGGCGAGCACGGCATCGTCGGCAACGGCTGGTACTTCCGCGAACTCGGCGACGTACTCCTGTGGCGTCAGCACAACGGACTGGTCGCCGGAGACAAACTCTGGGACGCCGCCCGCCGCGCGTACCCCGGCTACACGGTCGCCAACATCTGCTGGTGGTACGCCATGGGCGCCGACACCGACATCACCGTCACCCCCCGTCCCGTCTACTACGCCGACGGCCGCAAGGAACCCGACTGCTACACGCGGCCCGCCGCCCTCCACGACGAACTCACCGAGAAACTCGGCACCTTCCCCCTCTTCCACTTCTGGGGGCCCGGCGCGGACCTGGTCTCCAGCCGCTGGATCATCGACGCGACCCGCCACATCATCCGCACCCGCCACCCCGACCTGACGCTCTGCTACCTCCCCCACCTCGACTACGACCTGCAGCGCTTCGGCCCCGACGACCCGCGCTCCCTGAAGGCGGCCGCCGACCTGGACGCGGCCCTGGCCCCGCTGCTGGACGACGCCCGCGCCGAGGGCCGTACCGTCGTCGCGCTGTCCGAGTACGGCATCACCCGCGTGGACCGGCCCGTCGACATCAACCGCGCCCTGCGCCGCGCAGGGCTGCTGGAGGTCCACACCCAGGACGGCATGGAGTACCTCGACCCGATGGCCTCCCGCGCCTTCGCCGTCGCCGACCACCAGATCGCCCACGTGTACGTCCGCCGGCCCGAAGACCTCGACGCGACCCGGGCCGCCCTCGACGGCCTGCCCGGCATCGGGCAACTGCTGGACGACCAGGGCAAGAAGGCCCACCACCTCGACCATCCGCGCTCCGGCGAGTTCGTCGCCGTCGCGGAGCCGGACGCCTGGTTCACGTACTACTACTGGCTCGACGACGCCCGCGCGCCCGACTTCGCGCAGCTGGTCGAGATCCACCGCAAACCCGGCTACGACCCGGTCGAACTGTTCATGGACCCGCTCGACCCCTACGTGAAGGTGAAGGCGGCCACGGCACTGGCCCGCAAGAAACTCGGCATGCGTTACCGCATGGCGGTCGTGCCGCTGGACCCCTCACCTATTCGCGGCAGCCACGGCCGCCTTCCCGCGAGCGACGACGACGGTCCGCTCCTCATCTGCTCCACCCCCCGCGCTGTCGGCGACCGCGTGGCGGCCACCGACGTGAAAGCACTGCTGCTCCACCTGTCCGGTCTGTCCTGACTGGTCACCAGTGAAGCACTCACCACTGACAACGCCCTCCCACCACGAGGAGTTCCAGATGAGCCGCACACCCCGCACCACCGCGACGAGCAAGGCGCACGACCCGGAACTCACCCACCGCCTCACCAGACGAGGCATGCTCGGCGTGGCCGCCGGAACGACCGCCGCCGCACTGCTCGGCGCCGCGGCGGCCCCCGCCACCGCCGCCACCACCGCCGCGACGGGTACCGCGACCTCCGCCGCGGGCCGGGGCCGCCCCGTCCTGCCGCCCGGGCGGCTCGGGATCCAGCTGTACAGCCTGCGCGACAAGGTCTCCACGCTGGGCTTCGCCCCCGTCTTCGCCGAGCTGGAGAAGTACGGCTACGACGAGGTCGAGTTCGCCGGCTACACCCAGGGCTCGGCCGGTCCGATCACGCTCGCCCAGCTCAAGCGGCTGGCCAGGAACCACGGCCTGAACCCGATCGGCAGCCACGTCGGCTACTACTCCAGCGACCCGAACGCCTACACCTTCGCCCAGAACCTCACCAAGGTCCTCGACGACGCCCAGGCCCTCGGCCTCAAGCACATCGGCACCGCCGCCGGCCCGTTCCGCTACGGCTCCACCGTGGACGCCTGGAAGCGCGCGGCCGAGGACTTCAACACCTACGGTGCGGCGGCCAGGGCACGCGGCATGAAGTTCTACCAGCACAACCACTCCGAGGAGTTCTCCTTCGCCACCGACAACCCCAAGGTCCGGCTGTACGACGTGCTGCTCGCCGAGACCGACCCCGACCTGGTGTTCCTGGAGATGGACATCTTCTGGGCGTACTCGGGCCAGTTCCGCTTCTCGAAGCGGCCCGACGGCACGCCCGCGCCCTTCGAACCCCTCGACTACGTCCTCAAGCAGCCCCACCGTTACCCGCTCTTCCACGTCAAGGACGGTGAGAGCGACCCGGCGAACCAGTACGGCTACCGCATGACCGACGTCGGTGACGGCGACATCGACTACCAGCGGTTCATCTCCGCCGTGACCCGGCTGCGCGGCCAACGGCTCGCCCACCACTGGCAGGCCGAGCACGACAACCCGACCGAGTCCTTCACGTTCGCACGGCGTTCGAGCGCGCATCTGCACTCACTGCGCGAGAAGTGCTGACGGCGCTCGCACCCGCGTGAGGCGGCCCTCCCCGGTCCCGGGGAGGGCCGCCTCACGTGTGCCGCCTCATCCGTCGCTGCCGCGGTGCCGCGCCGTCCGGTGCGACGGGGCCGGCCGTCACGTCACGCCATCTCCTCGCCGAGCGGGTGCGGGTTGGGAGCGACGCGCCGGGCCTGCGGCCTGCCCGGTGCCTTCAGGAAGAGGGCCAGTACGGCGGAGGCCAGACCGATGCAGCCCGCTATGACGAACGCGCCCTCGTAGCCCCACACGTTGACCACGACCGCGCCCATCCCGGATCCCACGAGCCCCGAGATCAGCTTCGAGCTGTAGACCATGCCGTAGTTGGACGCGTTGTTGTTCTCCCCGAAGTAGTCCGCGGTCATCGCCGCGAACAGCGGGAAGATCGCGCCGCCGCCGAAGCCGGAGACCATGGAGCAGAACAGGAAGAACGGCATGCTGCCCATCTGGCCCGAGATCAGCACCCCGAACTGCGCGGTCCCCAGCACCAGACACACGATGATCAGCGTGTTGCGGCGCCCGAACTTGTCCGAGATCCAGCCGATGACTCCGCGCCCGGTGCCGTTGACGATGGCCTTCAGGGACATCGCCGTGGCCACGATCCCGCCCGCGAAGCCCATGTCCTTGCCGAACGGCACCTGGAAGGCGATACCGAAGATGTTGATGCCGGCCGTGCACAGCAGGCAGAACCACATCATCCACAGCACGGGGGTGCGGGCGGCCTCCTTGGGGGTGTACTGCTTGACCGCGGGCGGGTTCTTCTCCAGTGCCCGGCGGATCTTCGGGTCGTCGGTCTGCCGCAGCGGGTCGACGTTCGCGGGCCACCAGTTCTTCGGCGGGTCCTTGAAGAACCAGCCCGCGAACGCGACGACCGCGCAGCAGACGACACCCACCATCACCAGGACGACCTCGTAGTTGCTCAGGTCCATGTACGAGGTGAACAGGAAGACGAAGGGCACCGACCCGTAGGCGAAGCCACCGTTGACCATGCCGGTCTTGCCGCCCTTGCGCTCCGGATACCACTTGCCGACCATGTTCACGCAGGTCGCGTAGACGAGGCCGGCGCCGATGCCGCTGAACATGCCGAAACCGATGTAGGCGACGATCACGTGCGGCGCGAACGCCAGCGAGATGTAGCCGCAGATCGTGCCGAACCCGCCGAGCATCATCGCGTACCGCGCGGGGAGCCTGCCGCTCTCCCGCAGCTGCCCGGCGGGGAAGGCGACGGCGGCCTGGAAGAACACCCAGACGCCCATCAGCCAGAAGATGTGCCCGTTGTCCCACAGGTGGGCCTCGTGCAGGGTGTCCTCGGCGGAGGTGAACGCGTACTCCGAGGAGCTGATGCCCATCATGCCGATCCACGGGAAGAGCACCATGGTCCATCGTGGCCGGCCCATGATGTCCCGGTCGGTCTCGCCGATCCGGTACAGACGGCCGTTGCGGTCCGTCACCTCCCGGTAGGGGACGGAGGTCGAGAAGTCGGTGGTTGTCATGTGTGTCGCACCCCTTGCGTCGAAAGATCTGGCCAGCGCCCCCTGTCCAATGCCTTTCGTGTGCGCACGGGCCCCGGGGCCGGCCGACGCGCACCGTCGCCCGGCCCCCGCACCGGCTCACCTCATGAACCGCCCCCCAACAGTCCCGCCGCCCGTGCCCAGCGGTACTTCGCGCCGAGTACGGCCACCGGCTTCTCGGTCGTGTACGGGTACGCCACGACCCCGCGCTCGTAGAGGTACTGGCAGGCCTCCTCCACCTCGACGTCGCCCGCGAGGGACGCCACCACCGGCTTCTCGATGCCGCGCTCCCGGAACTCGGCCACCACGCGCGCGGTGAGTTCCGCGAAGACCATCGGGGGAGTGACGATGGTGTGCCAGTAGCCGAGGACCAGCGCGTGGACGCGCGGGTCCTTGAGACCCAGCCGGATCGTCGCCTCGTACGTCGACGGCGGCTCGCCCCCGGTGATGTCCACCGGGTTGCCCGCGGCCCCGAAGGGCGGGATGAACGTCCGGAAGGACGCGTCGAGGTCCGGCGGGATCTCCATCAGGGTGAGGCCGTCGTCGGTCACCGCGTCGGACAGCAGCACTCCGCTGCCGCCGGCCCCGGTGATGATCACGACGTTGTCCCCCTGAGGGGTGGGAAGCACCGGCAACGCGCGCGCGTACTCCAGCATGTCGTTCAGCCCGGGCGCCCGGATGACACCGGCCTGCCGCAGGATGTCGTCGTACACGGCGTCGTCGCCCGCCAGCGCCCCGGTGTGCGAGCCGGCGGCCTTCGCGCCGGCCGCGGTACGTCCCGCCTTCAGGACGACGACCGGCTTCTTCGGTACGGTCGCCCGCGCGGCCTCGACGAAGGCGCGCCCGTCCTTGAGGTCCTCCAGGTGCATCGCGATGCACTCGGTGTGCGGGTCCTCGCCGAACCAGGTCAGCAGGTCGTCCTCGTCCAGGTCCGACTTGTTGCCGAGGCCGACGATCGCCGACACGCCCGTCTTGGTGGTCCGGGCGAAGCCCAGGATGGCCATCCCGATGCCACCGGACTGCGAGGTCAGCGCCACCCCGCCCTTGACGTCGTACGGTGTGCAGAACGTGGCGCACAGGTCCTGCCACGTCGAGTAGTAGCCGTAGATGTTCGGCCCGAGCAGCCGGACCCCGTGCCGTTCGCCGATCGCCACGATCTCGTCCTGGAGTTCGTGCTCGCCGGTCTCCGCGAAGCCGGAGGGGATCAGCACGGCGTTCGGGATCTTCTTGCGTCCCACCTCCTCCAGGGCCGTGGCCACGAACTTGGCGGGGATCGCGAAGACCGCCACATCCACCTCACCGGGAACGTCGGTGACACTCTTGTACGCCTTGCGGCCGAGAATGTCATCGGCCCTGGGGTTCACCGGATGGATCTCCCCGGCGAAGCCGCCGTCGATGAGGTTGCGCATCACGGAGTTGCCGATCTTGCCCTGCTCGTTGGAGGCACCGATCACGGCGACCGAACGGGGCTCCATCAGCCGGCGCATGGAGGTGAGGATCTCCTCGCGCGTGTACTTCGGCCGGGGCTTGGGCATCGACTCGGCGAGGATGACCCTGATGTCGGCCGCGACCGCGCTGGTCGGCGTGGCGATCACCGGGTTGAGGTCCACCTCGGCGATCTCCGGGAAGTCCGACACCAGTTGGGACACCCGGCGGATCTGCTCGGCGATCGCCCACCGGTCCACGGCGGGCGCCCCGCGCACCCCGCGCAGGATCTCCGCCGCACGGATGGAGTCCAGCATGGACAGCGCCTCGTCGGCGTCCAGTGGTGCGAGCCGGAACGTGACGTCCTTGAGGACCTCGACCAGCACCCCGCCGAGCCCGAAGGCCACCACCTTCCCGAAGGTCGGGTCGGTCACCGCGCCGACGATGACCTCCTGCCCCTCGGGCAGCAGTTCCTGGATCTGCACGCCCTCGATGCGGGCGTCCGCGCTGTACGCGCGCGCGTTGTCGACGATCGTGTGGAACGCGGCGCGTACGTCGGCCGAGCCCTCGACGCCCACGATCACGCCGCCGGCGTCGGTCTTGTGCAGGAGGTCGGGCGAGACGATCTTCATCACCACGGGCCCGCCGAAGCGCGCCGCGTACGCCACCGCCTCCTCGACGTCCCGCGCCAGCTCCTCACCCGGTACGGCGATCCCGTACGCGTCGGCGATCACCTTGCCCTCGGGCGCGGTCAGCGCCGTCCGGCCCTCGGCCCGCACGGTGTCGAGCAGCGTGCGCACCCTCAGGTGGCGGTCTTCGGCCATCACGTCAGATCACTCCGTTCGACTTGAGCAGGCGCAGTTCCTCGTCGCCGAGACCGAGCTCGCCGACGTAGACCTGTTCGTTGTGCTCGCCCAGCAGCGGTGAACTGCTCACCTCGACGGGGGAGTCGGAGAGCTTCAGCGGGCTGCCCACGGTCACGAACTCGCCCCGCTCGGGGTGCGGCACGGTGACGACCATCTCGTTGGCGACCAGCGACCGGTCCTCGATGATCTCCTTGGTGGACAGGATCGGCCCGCACGGGATGTTGTGCGCGTTGAGCTTCTCCAGCACCTCCCACTTCGGGAGCGTGGCGGACCACTCCTCGATCAGCTGGAACATCTTGCCCAGCTTGGGCAGCCGGGCCTCGGGCGTCGCCCACTCGGGGTCGCCGGCCAGCTCGGGCCGGCCGATAAGCTCGCTGAGCGGCTGCCAGCCGACGGGCTGCACGATGACGTACACGTAGTCGTTCGGCCCGCCCGGCGCACACTTGACGGCCCACCCGGGCTGGCCGCCGCCGGAGGCGTTCCCGGACCGGGGAACCTCGTCGCCGAAGTCGTCGTTGGGATATTCGGCGAGCGGGCCGTGTGCCAGGCGCTGCTGGTCGCGCAGCTTCACCCGGCAGAGGTTGAGCACAGCGTGCTGCATGGCCACATTGACCCGCTGACCGCGCCCGGTGTTCTCCCGCTGGTACAGCGCCGCGAGAATCCCCGCCACGGCGTGGACGCCCGTGCCCGAGTCCCCGATCTGGGCCCCCGTCGCCAGCGGCGGCCCCTCCTCGAACCCGGTGGTCGACATCGACCCGCCCATGGCCTGAGCGACGACCTCGTACGCCTTGAAGTTGGTGTACGGGCCGTCCCCGAACCCCTTGATGGAGGCATAGACGATCCGCGGATTGATCTCCTGGATGCGGTCCCAGGTGAAGCCCATCCGGTCGACCGCGCCCGGTCCGAAGTTCTCGACCATGACGTCCGAGCGCCGGATCAGCTCGGTGAGGATCTCCTTGCCGCGCTCGGTCTTGGTGTTGAGGGTGATGCTCCGCTTGTTGCAGTTGAGCATCGTGAAGTAGAGGGAGTCGACGTCCGGGAGGTCGCGCAACTGCTTGCGCGTGATGTCACCGGTCGGTGCCTCCAGCTTGACGACGTCCGCGCCGAGCCAGGCGAGGAGTTGGGTCGCGGAGGGTCCGGACTGGACGTGCGTCATGTCCAGGACGCGGACGCCCTCGAGTGCCTTGGTGGTCACCTGGGTCACCTCACTTGTACATCGTCTGGTTCATGGTTCCGGGGGCGTACGCGTCCGGGTCGACCCAGACGTTGATGAGCGACGGCTTGCCCGACTCGCGGGCGCGCCGGAGCGCGGGGCCGATGTCGGCGGGGTCGCGGACCTCTTCGCCGTAACCGCCCAGCATCTGGGCGAACTTGTCGTAGTGGACGTCGCCGAGGGTGTTGCCGACCCGCTCGCGTTCCGGGCCGTACTTGGCGGCCTGGCCGTAACGGATCTGGTTCATCGAGGAGTTGTTGCCGACGATGCCGACGAAGGGGAGGTCGTAGCGGACGAGGGTCTCGAAGTCCCAGCCGGTGAGGGAGAACGCCCCGTCGCCGAAGAGGGCGACGACCTCCTTGTCGGGCCGCGCCTGCTTGGCCGCGAGCACGAAGGGGACGCCGACGCCGAGGGTGCCCAGCGGCCCCGGGTCCATCCAGTGGCCCGGCGACTTGGGCTGCACGACCTGCCCGGAGAAGGTGACGATGTCGCCTCCGTCGCCGATGTAGATGGAGTCCTCGGTGAGGAAGTCGTTGATCTCGCTGACCAGCCGGTACGGATGGATGGGCGAGGCGTTTGACTTCAGGCTCGGCAGCCGCTTCTCGATCGCGGTCTGCTCGGCGACCCGCAGCTCGTCGAGCCACTCCTTGCGCTTCGACGCGCCCCCGTTGAGGCGTCCGGAGGCCGCCTCGGTCACCGACTTCAGCACCAGCCCGGCGTCGCCCACGATCCCGAGGTCGATGTCGCGGTTCTTGCCGACGGTCCGGTAGTCGAGGTCGATCTGCACGACGGTCGCGTCCGGTGAGAGCCGCTTGCCGTACCCCATGCGGAAGTCGAAGGGCGTGCCGACGATGACGATGACGTCGGCGTGGGAGAAGGCGTACCGGCGCGACAGCTGGAAGTGGTGCGGGTCGCCGGGTGGGAGGGTGCCGCGGCCGGCGCCGTTCATGTACGCCGGGATGTTGAGCGTCCGTACGAGGTCGATGGCCGACTCGGTGCCGCGTGTCGTCCACATCTGGCTGCCCAGCAGGATCGCCGGTTTCTCGGCGTGCACGAGCAGGTCGGCGAGCTTCTCGATCGCCTCGGGATCACCGGCCGAGCGGGTCGAGGCGCGGTAGCCGCCGGGCTGAGGCACGCGCGCCTTGGCCACCGGCACCTTGGCGTCGAGGACGTCGCGCGGGATCTCCAGGAAGGAGGGACCGGGCGCGCCGTGGTAGCACTCGCGGAACGCCATCGAGACCATGTCCGCCGCGCGTGCCGTGTCCGGCACGGCCGCCGCGAACTTGGTGATCGGCGTCATCATGTCGACGTGCGGCAGGTCCTGCAGGGATCCCATCTTGTGCTGGGTGAGGGCCCCCTGGCCGCCGATCAGCAGCATCGGGGACTCCGCGCGGAAGGCGTTGGCGACGCCGGTGACGGCGTCGGTCGTACCGGGGCCCGCGGTGACGACCGCGCAGCCGGGCTTGCCGGTGATGCGGGCGTAACCGTCGGCGGCGTGGGCGGCTACCTGCTCGTGCCGGACGTCGACGACCTCTATGCCCTCGTCGACGCAGCCGTCGTAGATGTCGATGATGTGGCCGCCGCACAGGGTGTAGATGCGGTCGACCCCCTCGGCCTTCAGCGCCTTGGCAACGAGATGACCACCGGAAATCACGTCCTGGGTGTCGTCGGGCATGGCGAAGTCCTGTCCCTTCGTAGGGGGTTGGAACGCTCTCGCGGTACATTGCATACAGTCGACGAATACTGTATGAAGCTTGTTATCCCGCATCCGGTGGGTGGTGTCCAGGGGGCGTGCGGCACTTTCAGGCAGGAGCCGGAATGGACCTGTACGAGTACCAGGCAAGGGAACTCTTCGAGGAACACGGCATCTTGGTGCCGAGGGCGGAGGTCACCGACTCACCCAAAAAGGCGCGCGAGACCGCCCGCAGGCTGGGCGGTCGCGTCGTGGTGAAAGCCCAGGTGAAGACCGGTGGCCGGGGCAAGGCGGGCGGGGTCGAGCTCGCCGCCGATCCCGCCGCCGCAGAGCTGACCACCCGTCAGATTCTGGGCATGGACATCAAGGGCCACACGGTCCGCAAGGTGATGCTGGCCCAGCCCGTGGACATCGAGAGCGAGTTCTACGTCTCCTACGTCCTCGACCGCGCCGCCGGCCGCTTCCTCGCGATCGCCTCCGCCGAGGGCGGCATGGAGATCGAGGAGATCGCCGCCAGTCGACCGGAGGCGGTCGCCCGTATACACATCGACCCGGCCGAGGGAGTCACCTCGGCGAAGGCGGCCGAGATCGCCGAGGCCGCCGCACTGCCACCGCAGACCGTCGACGTCCTCGTGCGCCTGTGGGAGGTCCTGGTCCGCGAGGACGCCGTCCTCGTCGAGGTCAACCCGCTCGTCCGCACCGGGCAGGGGCAGTTCCTCGCTCTGGACGGCAAGGTCACCCTCGACGACAACGCCCGCTTCCGGCAGGCCCGTTGGGGCGCCGAAGGCGCGGTGCACGACGACCCGCTGGAGGCGGCGGCCGCCGCCAAGGGCCTCAACTACGTCAAGCTCGACGGCGAGGTCGGCATCATCGGCAACGGCGCCGGCCTCGTCATGTCGACCCTCGACGTGGTCGCCGGCTGCGGCGCCCGCCCCGCCAACTTCCTCGACATCGGCGGCGGGGCATCCGCGCAGATCATGGCCGACGGACTGTCGGTCATCCTCTCCGACCCGGCCGTGAGGTCCGTCCTCGTCAACGTCTTCGGCGGGATCACCGCCTGCGACGCCGTCGTCGACGGCATCGTGCGCGCCCTGGACACCGTCCAGCTGACCAAGCCGCTCGTGGTCCGCCTCGACGGCAACAACGCGGCGCGCGGCCGCGCCCTCCTCGACGAGCACGCGCACCCGCTGGTCCAGCAGGCCACGACCATGGACGGCGCCGCGCGCCGCGCAGCCCAACTCGCCACCACAGCCTGAGGAGACGGGACATGGCGATCTATCTCACCAAGGAAAGCAAGGTCCTCGTCCAGGGCATGACCGGCGGCGAGGGCATGAAGCACACCCGGCGCATGCTCGCGGCCGGCACGAACGTCGTCGGCGGAGTCAACCCGCGCAAGGCGGGCCACACCGTGGACTTCGACGACCGTGCGGTCCCCGTCTTCGGGTCGGTCGTCGACGGTATACAGGCGACCGGAGCCGCTGTCACCGTCGTCTTCGTACCCCCCGCCTTCGCCAAGGCGGCCGTCGTCGAGGCCGCCGACGCCGGCATCGGCCTCGCCGTCGTCATCACCGAGGGCATCCCGGTCCACGACTCCGTCGCCTTCACCGCCTACGCGAAGACCAAGGGCACCCGCGTCATCGGCCCGAACTGCCCGGGTCTGATCACCCCCGGCCAGTCCAACGCGGGCATCATCCCCGCCGACATCACCAAGCCGGGCCGGATCGGCCTGGTGTCCAAGTCGGGCACGCTCACCTACCAACTCATGTACGAACTCCGCGACATCGGCTTCTCGACCTGCGTCGGCATCGGCGGCGACCCCGTCGTCGGCACCACCCACATCGACTGCCTCGCCGCCTTCCAGGACGACCCCGACACCGAGACCATCGTCCTCATCGGGGAGATCGGCGGCGACGCCGAGGAGCGCGCGGCCGCCTACATCCGGGAGCACGTCACCAAGCCCGTCGTCGGCTACATCGCCGGCTTCACCGCACCCGAGGGCAAGACGATGGGCCACGCGGGCGCGATCGTGTCCGGTTCCTCCGGCACCGCCCAGGCCAAGAAGGCGGCACTGGAGGCGGCCGGCGTCAGGGTCGGCGGCACCCCCACCGAGACGGCCCGCCTGGTGCTGGCCCAACTGGAGGCGTGACCTCACTCATAGGCGACGCGAGGTCACTTACCGCAAGCGCGGAGCCTCGCTAACGTCCTTCGCAGCCATGCACGAACCCGCCCCCGACTGTGCACCGAGAGCGGAGAACCCCTGATGGCAACCACCCTCACCCTCAAATCAGGCATGTCCTGGACCGACGCCTGGCAACGCTGCCTCGCCGTCGCCCCCGAGGCGTTCCGCGACGACCGCGCCCTCAACCTCTGGGACCGCGCCTGGCGGGCCGACGGCCGGGCACTGCCCGCCACCAGTCCCGTCGACGGCAGTCCGATCGCCGGCCCGCCCCGCCTGGACCGGGCCACCGCCCACCAGGCCGTACGCGCCTCGCTCGACCAGCACCGCGCCTGGCGGCACGTCCCCCTCGACGAACGCCGGGCCCGCGTGGCCGCCACCCTCGACGCCCTCACCCAGCACCGCGAACTGCTCGCCGTGCTGCTCGTCTGGGAGATCGGCAAGCCCTGGCAGCTCGCACAGGCGGACGTCGACCGGGCCATCGACGGCGTGCGCTGGTACGTCGACGGCATCGAGCCGATGCTGGCCGGCCGGGCCCCACTGGACGGCCCGGTGTCGAACGTCGCGAGCTGGAACTACCCGATGAGCGTGCTCGTTCACGCCGTGCTGGTACAGGCCCTGGCAGGCAACGCGGTCATCGCCAAGACCCCGACCGACGGCGGTGTCGCCTGTCTGACGCTGGCCTTCGCGCTGGCCGCCCGCGAGGGAATCCCCCTCACCCTCGTCAGCGGCAGCGGAGGCGAGCTGTCCGAGGCGCTGGTGCGGGCGCCCGAGATCGGCTGCGTCTCCTTCGTCGGCGGCCGCGACACCGGCGCCGCGGTGGCCACGGCCGTCGCCGACCTCGGCAAACGACACATCCTCGAACAGGAGGGACTCAACACCTGGGGCATCTGGAACTGCACGGACTGGGACGCGCTCACGGCAGTCGTGCCGAAACTCTTCGACTACGGCAAACAGCGCTGCACGGCATACCCGCGCTTCGTCGTCCAGCGAGAGCTGTTCGACGAGTTCCTGGCGGCGTACCTCCCGGCGGTCCGTACGCTGCGGGTCGGCCACCCGCTGGCGGTCGAACACGCCGACGACCCGTACCCGCAGCTGGACTTCGGGCCGGTGATCAACGCGGCCAAGGCGAAGGACCTGCACGACCAGGTCACCGAAGCCGTGAACCGCGGGGCCGTCCCACTGCACCGTGGCAAGCCGGCGGACGCGCGGTTCCTGCCCGGCCAGGACACCTCGGCGTACGTCCAGCCGGTCACGCTGCTGAACCCGCCACCGTCCTCCCCGCTGCACCACGCGGAACCGTTCGGACCGGTCGACACCATCGTCCTGGTCGACACCGAGGCGGAGCTGCTGGCCGCGATGAACGCGTCCAACGGCGCTCTGGTGGCCACCCTGTCCACCGACGACCGGGCGACCTTCGACCGACTCGCCCCGCAGATCCGGGCGTTCAAGGTCGGGCACGGCACCCCGCGTTCCCGCGGCGACCGCGACGAGTTGTTCGGCGGGTTCGGCGCGTCCTGGCGGGGCGCGTTCGTCGGCGGCGAGCTGCTGGTGCGTGCCGTGACGCGGGGCCCGGAGGGGGAGCGGCTGCCAGGCAACTTCCCGGAGTACCAGCTCACGCCGTGAGAGCAGGTCGGCCGAGACTGGAGCCGACGCCGACGTGACGAGGCACGCCCGCAGCGCCCCGTCGGTGGCCGACCGGTGACCGGTGACCGGTGGCCTGGTGGTGTCCGCTTCCCGCGGACACCACCAGGCCGGCACCTCGTCGGCCGACGACCGTGCCACACGCTCGGAACAGGAACGGCTGTCTCAGCCGATGCCCTGACGGTCCGGCTGGAGGGCGAAGGCCCGGTCCGCGCCCTCCGGGACACCGCGCTCGACTGCCTGCACGAGCAGTGCCCGGTGGCGCAGCAGCGGCGCCCGCCGCTCCTCGCAGACCAGCAGCGCCAGGTCGTCGAGCCCGGCCAGCAGACGCCGCGTCACCTGCGGAGTGCCGACCGCGCAGCCCCTGATCTCGGTGAACCCCAGATCCACCAGATCGGTCCAACCGGGCACGGGCTGCACGAGGCGCACCGCGCCCCGCCGGTCCCGGTGCAGGGAGGCGTCCAGCGGCCGCCGGGCCAGGGCGGCCAGGAACTGCACGATGCGGTCCAGCGCCTGTACGGCCGTCGTCGGGTCGTTGACCGCCGGGGACAGGGCCCTGAGCGCGATGTCGGACAGCTGGCGCAACCCGAACCCGAGGTCCTGGTGGAAGGTGCGTTCGACACCGACGGAGACGGCGTAGCGCAGCGCGCGGCGCGGCGGCGCCTTGCCGCCGTGCACGGCCAGGACGGGCGTTCCCGGTACGACGAAGTCGCCGGTCCGCGGAATCAGCCGCAGCACGACGTCGTGCTGCCGCGCCACCCGCACCAGCCGGGCGATGTTCACGTCCCGCAGCACCCCGGCCCGCCCCTCGTGGGCGACGCGCGCCGTCTCGGACCCGAGCGCGCCCTGCTGGGCGGGAGCCTCGACCGGCATCAGGGCGGCCACCCGGAACGCCTCCCCGACGATCCGGTCGATCACCTGGCCGATCCGCATCAGCCGCAGCGTCGTGTTCACGTACATCACGAACAGCACCAGACTCAGTCCGACCATCGCGATGGTGAGCAGCGACTGGACGGCGGGGACGGAGGACACCAGGCGGGGGTCGGGTTCGCTCTCGTACGAGGTCAGGACCAGCAGGGTCAGCAGGAAGGTCGAGAGGAAGACGGCGAAGGTCGCCTTGGTGATCCGGCTCCGTACGAAGATCCGCACCACCCGCGGGCTGAACTGCCCGCTCGCCATCTGCACCGCGACCAGGGAGATGCTGAAGACCACACCGATGAAGGTCATCATCGCCGAGCTCACCGTGGTGACGACGATCTTCGCGTCCTCCGCGAACTTCAGCAGCTCCTCGACCGTGTCGTACTCACCCTCGTCCTGAAGGGTTTCGACGAGCCCGGTGTCGATCTCCGCCGCCACCGCCCACACGAGGACGACACACAGCATGGCCGCGGCGGGCGCGAACCAGAAGGTGTCCCGCAGATGCTCCCTGAGCGGCGACAGCGCCCGCGGTCTGCGTCCGGCGGACGGGCCGTGCGTAACCATCCAGTCGCTCATGGTGAGACCTTAGATTCCCGGGTCCGGTCGGCCCGGGAGCGGCGCTCGGACGACGGATATGCAGGTGAAAGGCACTCCGAAAGCTTGGTATTGTTGTCCATGTCGCCGCGGGGAACACCCTCGCCTGGCGGCAGACACCTCGTCCGGGTGGCGGAATGGCAGACGCGCTAGCTTGAGGTGCTAGTGCCCTTTATCGGGCGTGGGGGTTCAAGTCCCCCCTCGGACACCAACGCGGACCCCCGTTCATCGGGGGTCTCTTGCGTTTCCTGGTGCCCCCGCGCGCAGCCCGTCCATGACGAGGTCCAAGAGCCGGGCGGCGCGCCGCTCCCAGTCCCCGCGGGGGTCGATCTGCCAGAGGCCGGCTATGGCGAGAAGGAAGTCGTCCGCGGTGACACCGGGACGTATGGTGCCGGCTTCCTCGCCCGCGCGGAGCAGGAGTTCGGCCGCGGCCGTCACCGGGGCATGGCCGGGTTTCGCTTGCCCGTGCGAGGCGCTCACGGCGTGGCGGAACGCCTCCGCCAGGCCGGCCTTGGCCATCGCGAACCGGGCCAGCCGGTCCATCCACTCCCGCAGCGCACGGTCGGGCGGGCAGTTCCGCAGCAGCTGGCGCGCGGCGTCGGCGACCTGCTGCGTCTCGTAGCGGTAGACCTCCAGGACGAGTGCCTCACGGTTGGGGAAGTTCCGGTAGAAGGTGCCCTGTCCGACGCCCGCCTTCTTCGCGATCGCGCTCAGCGGGGCGTCCGCGGAGCGGGTCAGCTCGGCCAGTGCCACTTCGAGGATGCGCTCGCGATTGCGTTGCGCGTCCGACCGCAGAGGTGGGTCCTTCTGCTGCCCCATTCGCCCTCCTCGTGGTTCGGGCGTCACGGCCGAAACCCGTCCTTGATAAGCGGACAGCTGTCCACTACGTTCGAACGGGAAGCGGACAGCTGTCCATTTGAGCCCACTCTAGCGCCGGTACGCCCGGCCGCCCCACCCCGCGTCCACCCGATCGCGTCTTGTGATGCGGTTGCCTGCCGGAGCCGTCCACTGGCCGTGCTCCGATACGCGAAAGAAGGCTGATCATGGCCCCAGCCCCCTCGTCGACGTACAGCGCCGTCACCCTGAAGATCAACGGAGAGAAGCACGCGCTGTCCGTCGACCACCGCACCACCCTCCTCGACGCCCTGCGCGAGCGCCTCGACCTGACGGGCACCAAGAAGGGCTGCGACCAGGGACAGTGCGGTGCCTGCACGGTCCTGATCGACGGCCGCCGGACGGTGTCCTGCCTGCAACTCGCGGTCGCCGCCGAAGGGCGCGAGGTCACCACCGTCGAAGGTCTCGCCGAGAGCGGACAACTCCACCCGGTGCAACAGGCGTTCCTCGACCTCGACGGCTACCAGTGCGGCTACTGCACGCCCGGTCAGATCTGTTCGGCCGTCGCGGTGATCGAGGAGCACGCGGCGGGCTGGCCGAGCGCCGTCACCGGCGACGTCCGCCCCGAGGCGGGCATGCCGCCGCTGACCGCGGACGAGATCCGGGAGCGGATGAGCGGCAATCTGTGCCGCTGTGGCGCGTACGTGTCGATCGTCCAGGCGGTCGCCCGCGCGGCCGAGGCGCGGCCGGCCGAGGAGGCAGCCGTATGAGGGAGTTCGGATATCAGCGCGCGTTCGACATCTCGGGCGCGGTCGCCCTGCTCGGCGACGATCCCGACGCGCGCTTCCTCGGCGGCGGCACCAACCTCGTCGACCTGATGAAGACCGGCGTCGAGCGGCCCGCCCGCCTCGTCGACGTCCGCGAACTCCCACTGGACGACATCGAGATGACGGCCGACGGCGGCCTGCGCATCGGCGCGACCGTCACCAACAGCGACCTCGCCGCGCACCCCGAAGTCCGCCGCCGCTACCCGGCGTTGACGCAGGCGGTGCTGGCCGGCGCCTCGGGCCAGTTGCGCAACATGGCCACCGTCGGCGGAAACCTGCTCCAGCGCACCCGCTGCGGCTACTTCGCCGACGTGACCAAACCCTGCAACAAGCGCGTGCCCGGCAGCGGTTGCCCCGCCGTCGAGGGCGAGCACCGCAACCACGCGATCCTCGGCGCCTCCGAGCACTGCGTGGCCGTCCACCCTTCCGACATGGGCGTGGCGCTGACGGCCTTCGACGCGGTCGTCCGCTACGAAACGACCGACGGGCCGGGCGAGTTGCCGCTTGCCGACTTCTATCTGCCTGTGCGGGACACCCCGCACCGGGAGACCGCCCTGCCGCCGGGTGCGCTGATCACCGGCGTCACCCTGCCGCCGACGCCGTCAGCCGCCGACTCCCGCTACCGCAAGGTGCGCGAGCGGGCCTCGTACGCCTTCGCCATCGGCTCGGTCGCCGCCGCGCTCGACGTCCAAGGCGGCGTCGTACGCGAGGCGCGCCTCGCCTTCGGGGCGGTCGCGTCCCGGCCGTGGCGGGCCCGGGAGGCCGAACGCGTGCTCACCGGAGCCGCGGCCGACGCCGAGGCCTTCGCCGCCGCCGCGGACGCCGAACTGGCCGCCGCGAAGCCGCTTCGCGACAACGGATACAAGGTGACGCTGATGCGCAACCTCGTGGTGGCCGTCCTGACCGAACTCGCCGAGGAGGCGACCCGATGACGACGTCCACCACCACCGGCAACTTCAAGGGCGCCGTCGGCAGCGCGCACACCCGCGTGGAGGGACGCGACAAGGTCACCGGGGCGGCCCGCTACGCGGGGGAGATCCCGTTCGCCGAACTCGCCCACGGCTGGCTGGTGGTGTCCACCGTCGCCCGCGGCCGGATCCGGTCGGTGGAGGATGCCCCCGTCCTCGCGATGCCGGGCGTGGTCGCCGTCCTGCACCACCACAACGCCCCACGCGTCGACACCGACTACGTCGGCCTGCTGGGCCTCCCGGACCGGACCGCGGCCGTCTTCCAGCACGACCGGGTGCCGCACATGGGCTGGCCGGTCGCCCTGGTGGTCGCCGACACCTCCGAACAGGCCAGGGAAGCCGCCGAATCACTCGTCGTGCACTACGCCCCGGAGCCCCACGACGTCGACTTCGCCGCCGAACACCCGGACGCCTACCCGCTCGACTCCCACGGCCCGGCCGTGGCCGAGAAGGGGGACCTGGAGGCCGAACTCGCCGCGTCCGCCGTCGTCGTGGACGTCGAGTACACCACCCCGGAGGAACACCACAACCCGATGGAGCCGCACGCGGCGACGGCCCGCTGGGACGGCGGCCGCCTCGAAGTCGTCGACTCCAACCAGGGCACCATGTGGGTGGCGAGCGAACTCGCGAAACTGTTCTCGCTCGAGCCGGCCTCGGTGCGGGTGCGGTCCGAACACGTCGGCGGCGGCTTCGGCAGCAAGGGCGTCCGCGCCCACCAGGTCGCCGCCGTGATGGCCGCGACCGCCCTGCAACGGCCCGTGCGGGTTGTGATGACCCGCCGTCAGATGTTCTCGCTCGCCGGCTACCGCAGCCCCACCCGGCAGCACCTCAGGCTCGGTGCCGACGCCGAGGGCCGGCTGCGCGCGCTGGAGCACCGCTGCCTGAGCCTCACCTCGACCGTGCACGAGTTCATCGAGGCGGGCGCGGGACCGGCCCGGACGATGTACGACGCCGACGCCCACCACACCGGCAACCGGGTCGTACGACTCGACGTGCCGACCCCGACCTGGATGCGCGCGCCGGGCGAGGCGCCGGGGTCGTTCGCGCTGGAGTCGGCGCTCGACGAACTCGCCGAGAAGTGCGGCCTGGACCCGATCGAACTGCGCGCCCGCAACGAACCCGACCGCGGCCCGATCTCCCAGCTGCCCTTCAGCGGCCGCAACCTGATGGCCTGCTTCCGCGAGGGCGCCCGCAGGTTCGGCTGGGCGGACCGGGATCCGCGCCCGGGCCTGCGCCGGGACGGGCGCTGGCTGCTGGGCACCGGCACGGCGGCGGCCTCCTTCCCCGCCGGCGCCGCCCCCTCCACGGCCGCCGTGACGGCCGAGGCCGACGGCACCTTCACCGTGCGGGTCAACGCGGCGGACATCGGAACCGGGGCCCGGACCGCACTCACGCTGGTTGCCGCGGACGCGCTGCGGGCGGCGCCGGAGCGGGTCCGGGTGCGCATCGGGGACAGCGACCTCGGGGCCGCGTTCATCGCCGGCGGTTCGATGGGCACCCGTTCCTGGTCGTGGGCGGTCACGGCCGCGGCCGGGGAACTGCGGGAGCGGCTCGCCCTCGGCGCCGCCGTCCCGCCCGAGGGCATCACCGTACGGTCCGACACCACCGAGGCCGTCGGCGCCCTCGCCCGCAAGGAACGGCACTCCTTCGGCGCCCAGTTCGCCGAGGTCGCCGTCGACCCCGCCACCGGCGAGGTACGCGTACGGCGCATGCTCGGCATCTTCGCCGCCGGCCGGATCGTCAACCCGCTCACCGCACGAGGCCAGTTCATCGGCGGAATGACGTGGGGCATCTCCATGGCCCTGCACGAGGAGGCGGTACGCGACCGTGGCACGGGCGGCCACTACGGCGCCGACCTCGCGGGCTACCACGTGGCCGCGCACGCCGACGTCCCGGCCGTCGAGGCGGACTGGGTCGACGACCCCGATCCGGACGACCCGGTCGGCATCAAGGGCATCGGCGAGATCGGCATCGTGGGTGCGGCGGCGGCCGTCGCCAACGCGGTCTGGCACGCGACCGGCGTACGCCACCGCCACCTGCCCATCCGGCCCGACCGCGTCCTGACCGCAGGCCGCCATGCTTGACCTCGCCCCCGAGCTGCACCGCTGGGCCGAGGAGGGCCGCGAGTTCGCCCTCGCCACCGTCGTGGCCGTCGGCGGCAGCGCCCCGCGCGGCCCCGGCGCCGCCCTCGCCGTCGACCGCGAGGGCACGGTCATCGGCTCCGTCTCCGGCGGCTGCGTGGAAGGAGCGGTGTACGACCTGTGCGTGCGGGCACTCGAGGGCGAAGGAGACGGCGAGACGGTCGTCGAACGCTTCGGCCACAGCGACGAGGACGCCTTCGCGGTCGGTCTGACCTGCGGCGGGATCATCGACGTCATGGTCACGCCGATCGCCGCCGAAGCACCGGCCCGTCCCGTGGTGCTGGCGGCGCTGTCCGCCGCGGTCCGGGGCGAGCGCGCGGCTCTCGCCCGCGTGGTCCGCGGCCCGGCCGGCCTCCTGGGCCGGGCGCTGCTCGTGCGGGCTGACGGGGCGTACGGGGGAGTCCCGGGCGGGGCCTACGAGAGCGCACCGGGCACGTCGTACGAAGGCGGACTCGGCGGCGCGCCGGAGCTGGACCGGGCGGCGGCGGCCGAGGCCCGGGCGCTGCTGGAGGCCGGCCGTACCGGCACGGTGGAGCTATCGGAGAACGGCTCGCGCTGCCCCGGCGGCCTGACCCTGCTCGTCGAGTCGAGCGTGCCGCCGCCCCGCATGATCGTCTTCGGCGCGATCGACTTCGCGGCGGCTCTCGTGCGCGCCGGCAAGTTCCTCGGGTATCACGTGACCGTGTGCGACGCCCGCCCCGTCTTCGCCACCCGGGCCCGCTTCCCCGAGGCCGACGGCATCGTCGTCGACTGGCCGCACCGCTACCTGCGGGGCACCGCGACCGACGCGCGCACCGTGCTGTGCGTGCTCACCCACGACGCCAAGTTCGACGTACCGCTGCTGCAGGAGGCCCTGCGGATGCCGGTGGCGTTCGTCGGCGCGATGGGCTCGCGTCGCACGCACGCCGACCGGGAGCGACGCCTGCGCGAAGTCGGCCTGACGGACGGGGAGTTGGCCAGGCTGCGGTCGCCGATCGGTCTCGATCTCGGCGCGCGTACGCCCGAGGAGACAGCCCTGTCCATCGCGGCGGAGATCGTCGCGGCCCGGCGGGGCGGGACGGGCGTGCCGCTGACCGGGTCGGGGACGCCGATACACCCTGACGGGAAAGAGGGGAGCGCGGTGGCGGCCTGAAGGTCGAGCGCGGCGACGGCCGCCCGAAGGTCCGGTGCGGGTTCGAGTGGAAGGGCACCCGAGACGGGCGTACCGTCGAACGGTGACCCGCAGTGGACGCCCAGCGGCCACTGCCCCTCGTGAGGGTGCGACCCCCGAGAGTGCGACATGCCATGACGAGCCCGCAGCCACATCCCTCAGCGCAGACCACCACCCGGGAACCCGGTGGTGGCTCAAACGCGATGGCGTTGCTGGTCCTCGCGTCCTGCCAGCTGATGGTGGTGCTCGACATCACCATCGTGAACATCGCGCTGCCCGACATCCAGAGCTCCCTGGGCTTCTCCACCACCAGCCTGGCCTGGGTGGTCAACGCGTACACCCTCACCTTCGGCGGCCTGCTGCTGCTCGGCGGCCGGGCCGGCGACATCCTCGGCAGACGGCGCGTGTTCGTCTTCGGCGTGCTGCTCTTCGTACTCGCCTCCCTGCTCGGCGGCTTCGCCCAGAACGAGCCCCAACTCCTCGCGGCCCGCGCCCTCCAGGGCGTCGGCGGCGCCATCGCGTCCCCGACCGCCCTCTCCCTGGTCAGTACGACCTTCCGCGAAGGACCCGAACGCAACCGGGCCTTCGGCGTCTTCGCCGCGGTCTCGGCGGGCGGCGGCGCGATCGGGCTGCTCGCCGGCGGAATGCTCGTGGAGTGGCTGAACTGGCGGTGGGTGCTCTTCGTCAACGTCCCGATCGGACTGCTCATCGCCCTCGCCACACCTCGCTATATCAAGGAGTCCGAGCGCCACCCGGGCCACTTCGACCTCACCGGCGCACTGACCTCCACCGTGGGCATGGTCCTGCTGGTGTACGGCTTCATCAGAGCCGCGCAGGAAGGCTGGCGGGACGCTCTCACGCTGGCCTCGTTCGCGGCCGCAATCGTCGTCCTCGTGGCTTTCGTGCTGGTCGAGCGGCGTTCTCGGCAGCCGATCACCCCGCTCCACATGTTCGCCGACCGCAACCGGGCGGGCACCTACGGAATCATGCTCTGCCTCGCCGCCGCGATCTTCGGCATGTTCTTCTTCCTCACGCTCTTCGTGCAGAACGTGCTGGATTTCAGCCCGCTGGCAACCGGCTTCGCCTTCCTGCCGGTCAGCGCGGTCATCGCGATCGGTGCCGGGCTGACCTCGCGCTTCCTGCCCACCTACGGGCCCAAGCCCTTCATGGTCGTGGGCGCCGTCCTCGCCGCCGCGGGACTGGCCTGGCTGACCCTGACCGACGTCCACTCCACCTACGCGGGCAGTGTCCTCGGCCCGATTCTCGTCTTCAGCCTCGGCATGGGCATGGAGTTCGTCGCGCTCACCCTGATGGCGCTGTCCAACGTCTCCGTCCGCGAGACCGGCGCCGCCTCCGGACTCCTCAACGCCACCCAGCAGGTGGGCGGGTCGCTCGGTCTGTCCATCCTGGTCACGATGTTCGGTACGGCCAGCGCCAACGAGGCCGACAAGCAGATCCCCCTCTTCCTGGAACAGGCCACTCCCGCCGAACGCCTGCAATTCCAGCGCACCGGGGAGCTTCCGCCGCCCTTCTCCGACGAGGTCCTCACCGCCGGAGTGTCGGCCGCCTTCGTCGTGGCCGCCATCTTCACCGCGGTCGCCGCGCTCATCGCCGTACTCGTCATCCAGGTCCGGCCCTCCGACCTGGAACGCCTCAAGGGCGGGGCGGGGCCTGGGCCGGTCTGAGGAGGTGGGGCACGCGTGCGGCTCATGCCCGGACGCGGAAAAGGGCGTGCCCCCGTACTCCCCGGTTCCCTACACTCACCACGAACCATGCACCGCCCACCAGTTCGCGGCGCGTGTCATGACGTGAACGACGAGTGAGGGGAGCCGGCCGTGCGTGTGTGCACCGCTGTCGTCGTTCCCCGGCCGCAGTACGACGTGATCCTCGTGTCCTCGCCCGTCCGGTGCCCGCTGCGCGGCCGGTACCGGATGCCCCGGACGAACGACTGACCACGACGCCCGGTTCTGAACTCCGGGCGCATGTACGCCACATCTGACGTTCCGTCAGAAAAGCAGTGCCGTCCGGGAATCGCGCCGCCCTGTCACCGAACCCATTCGAAAGGCCACGGGCCGTGCGCACCAACCTCAACCCCCTCTCCGCCGTCCGCAACCTCGGCATCCTCGCCCACGTCGACGCCGGCAAGACCACCGTCACCGAGCGGATCCTGTACGCCACCGGGACCACGCACAAGCGCGGCGAGGTCCACGACGGCACGACCGTCACCGACTTCGACTCCCAGGAGCGCGATCGCGGGATCACCATCTTCGCCGCGGCGGTGAGCTGCGCCTGGGACGGTCACCGGATCAACCTGATCGACACGCCCGGCCATGTCGACTTCGCCGACGAGGTGGAGCGCTCGCTGCGCGTGCTCGACGGAGCGGTCGCCGTGTTCGACGCCGTCGCGGGCGTCGAGCCGCAGAGCGAGTCGGTGTGGCGGCAGGCGGACCGGCACGGTGTGCCGAGGATCGCGTTCGTCAACAAGCTCGACCGTGCCGGAGCGGATCTCGACACGGCCGTCCAGTCGATCCGGGAACGGCTGCATCAGGCCCCGCTGGTCGTCCAGTTGCCCATCGGGAGCGAGGACGCCTTCACCGGTGTCGTCGATCTGCTGCGGATGCGGGCGCTGACCTGGTCCGACGACGGTGAGACGGTCGAGGAAGGTCCGGTGCCGGAGGGTCTGCGCGAGGAGGCGCTCAGGCGGCGTCGGGCGCTGGAGGAGGCGGTGGCCGAACTGCATCCGGGCGCGCTGGAGGAATTCTGTATGCAGTCGACGGTGGGCGTGCCGTCGGTCGACGGTATGGCGCCGGCCGACGGTATGCGGCCGACCGGCGACCAGCCCGCGCTCGACCTGCCCGCGCTCGACACGCACACGCTCGCCGACGCCCTGCGCGACCTCACCCGTACCGGCGAGGGCGTGGTCGTGCTGTGCGGCTCCGCCTACCGCAACCGCGGGATCGAGCCGTTGCTCGACGCCGTCGTGGCGTACCTGCCGTCGCCGCTCGACGTGCCCGCCGTACGCGGCACGCGCGACGACGGTACGGAACAGGAACGGGCGGCCGACCCGGAGGCGCCCTTCGCGGCACTGGCGTTCAAGGTGACCGCCACCGCGACGGGCCGGCTGACCTATCTGCGGGTGTACTCGGGAACGATCGGAAAGGGAGCCACCGTGATGGACGCGGGCGCGCGGCGCACCGAGCGGATCGGGCGGATCCTGCGGGTGCAGGCCGACCGGCACGCCCGGTTGGAGCAGGCGGTCGCCGGGGACATCGTCGCCGTGGTCGGACTGAAGTCGGCCCGGGCCGGCTCGACGCTGTGTGCGCCGGACGCCCCGCTCGTCCTCGAGCCGCCCGGCGTGGCCGAACCGGTGGTCTCCGTGGCGGTGGAGGCACGCCGGTCCACCGACACGGACCGGCTGGCCACGGCGCTGGCGCGGCTGGCCGAGGAGGACCCGTCGCTGGTGGTCCGGACCGACCCGGAGACCGGTCAGACACTGCTGTCCGGCATGGGCGAGCTGCATCTGGAGGTCGCGGTGGAGAAGGTCCGGCGCGACCAGTCGCTGGAGGTCGCCGTCGGCCGGCCGAGGGTGGCGTACCGGGAGACGATCGCCCGCGGGGTGTCCGGCCTGGTGTACCGGCACGTCAAACAGGACGGAGGAGCAGGGCAGTTCGCTCATGTCGTCCTCGACGTGGAACCGTTGGACCTGGCGAACGGCACGGGCTTCGAGTTCCGGTCCGTCGTCGTGGGCGGGCGGGTGCCGCAGGAGTACGTCCGGGCGGTCGAGGCGGGCTGCCGGGACGCCCTCGCCGAGGGACCGATCGGCGGGCACCCGGTGACCGGGCTGCGCGTCACCCTCACCGACGGGGCGACCCATGTGAAGGACTCCTCGGACACGGCCTTCCGTACGGCAGGCCGGTTCGCGCTCCGGGAAGCCCTGCGCGCCTCGGCGGCGATCCTGCTGGAACCGGTCGTCGAGGTCACGGTCACCGTGCCCGAGGAGGCCGTCGGCACCGTCCTCGGCGACCTCGCCGCACGACGGGGCCGGGTCTCCGGCTCGGCCACGCGCCCGGGGTCGGCGGTCGTCACCGCGACCGTTCCGCTGGCCGAACTGTTCGGCTACGCGACCCGGTTGCGCAGCCGTACCCAGGGCCGCGGCACCTTCACGGCCCGGCCCACCGGATACGCCCCGGCACCGGTCACCGCACCGATGAGGTGACGCGGTGACGAGGTGACGCGGGTACCGCGGTGACCGACAGGCGGCTCCACCCGTACCCAAGGGTGGGGCCGCCCCGGTTCACGGGCACGACACGACAGTTGACGGCACGGCACGGCACGGCACGGCCGGGTTCAGGCCGTCGTACGCCGGCGCGCGGCACCTGGGGCCGTGGTCCCCGCCCCCGGCCGCAACCCGGTTGCCGGGGCGGGGACCCGTTGAAAGGCTCACCCCCATGCCCACCTTCTCCGCGTCCGACGGAACCCGCCTCGCCTACCACGTGTCCGGTGACGGCCCGCCCCTGATCTGTCTGCCCGGCGGCCCGATGCAGGACTCGGTCTACCTGGGCGACCTGGGCGGTCTGACCGCCCACCGCACCCTGATCCGCCTGGACCTGCGGGGCACGGGCCGTTCGGCGAGGCCGGCGGACCCGGCGTCGTACCGCTGCGACCGCCTGGTCGACGACGTGGAGGCGCTCCGCGAAGAGCTGGGCCTGGACCGGATGGACCTCCTCGGCCACTCGGCCGGTGCGAACCTGGCCGTCCTCCATACGGCCCGGCACCCCCACCGCGTCGCCCGCCTCGCGCTGATCACCCCGAGTGTCCACGCCGTCGGCGTAGAGATCACCGCCGAGGACCGTCTGAGCACCGCACGCCTGCGCCGGGACGAACCGTGGTTCACCCCGGCGTACGAGGCCCTGGAAGCGATCACCGCCGGCCGTGCGGCCCCCGGCGACTGGCAGGCCGTCGCCCCCTTCTGGTTCGCCCGCTGGGACGAGGAGGCAAGGGCCGTACGGGAGGCGGAGGAGAGACAGCGCAACGACGAGGCGGCGGCCGTGTACGCCGCCGAGGGCGCGTTCGACCCGGCCGCCACCCGCGCGGCCCTCGCCGGTTTCGCCGCTCCGGTGTTCGTCCTGGCCGGGGAGGTGGACGTGGCGGCACCACCACGCGCCGTGGCGGAGTACGCGGGCCTGTTCCCGAACGCCGAGCCGGTCGTCCAGTCCGGCGCCGCGCACTTCCCGTGGCTGGACGACGCGGGGCGGTTCGTGACGGCAGTGGCGGCCTTCTTTGACGGACTTTCCGTCTAGCGACCCAACAGGGCCGTCCACCATGGGGAATCATGGTCGGATGGACACGGAGGAAGGCGCCACGGGAGCGGCCAAGAACTTCGACCGGGCCGACCTGGCGGAGGTGGTGGCGTCGGCGGAGCAGGACCGTCGGCGGGCGATCGAGGAGTTCCCGCTCTCCGGATGGACCGATCTTCCGGTGGAGCGGTACGCCCTTGGCGCGGGGGAGCAGCGGCCATTCTGCTGGATGCTCGAATACGGGACCGACAACTACGGCAGCATCAGGGGCGGCAGCGCCGCGAAGCACATCATGTACCGCCACCACAGCGGCGAATGGCGACTGCCGGCCCCGTTGCGCAAGCTGGACGTCGACGAGGCCTGGCAACTGGTCCGTACGGAGTTCGAGGCGGCGTTCGAAGCTGCCGAGCGCAAGGACTTCAGCAGGATCGATGACCTCAACACCCTGTCCTTCGGCCAGGCGCTCGTCACCAAGGCTCTGGCCGTCTACTTCCCGGAAGAGTTCCTGCCCATCTACTCCGCCTCCCACGTACGGCACTTCACTCAGCGGCTCGGCGGGACAGCCCACCAGGCATATGGCAACGTCCACACCTGGCAGGCCAATCGCGAACTGCTCGCACTGGTGAGGAGCCGGCCCGAGTTCGACGGCTGGCATCCCGTGGAGGTGATGCGCTTCCTGTACGCGGAGTACGACCCGCGCGCACGCCGCCGCCAGGCGTGGAAGATCGCTCCCGGAGAACGCGCGCGGCTGTGGGAGGAGTGCCGTGAAGGGCGGCACATCCGGGTTGGGTGGGACGAGATCGGCGACCTCGGCCGGTACGAGAGCGACACCGAACTCAAGCAGATGCTGGACAGCGAGCGCCCGGAGTCGGCCGGCGCCAATCTGAGGCACGCCCGTCAACTGCTGGCCCTCCGCGACCTGGAGCCCGGCGACCTGATCGTCGCGAACCGGGGCAAGTCCGAAGTGCTCGCGCTGGGAACGGTCAGCGGCGGCTACGTCTACGACGAGTCGTACGACACCTACCGGCACAAGGTCCCGGTGGAGTGGGACGAGTCCTATGCCCAGACCTTCGACGCACCGGAGAACGCCTGGCAGCAGACTTTCGCCACGGTCTCCGACTCGTTGCTCCGACGCATCGAACAAGGACGTACCGCCGCGGCGGCCCCTCGTTTCGCCTCCGGCGTCGTCTCGGACGAAGTGCCTGCGGCGGTGCAGCAAGTGCTGGACGCGCTGGAACACAAGGGCCAGGTCATTCTCTACGGGCCGTCCGGCACGGGGAAGACCCGGCTGGCGCTGAGCGCGGCACTCGCAATGGCCGGCCGGGCGGATGCCATCGAGGCTCCGGCCGCCGGGAGGTCGGCGGTTCTGGCCAGTCTGCTGCCCGCGCCGCAGAGCGACGACGTGGCGCCGGTGACCTTGGTGACCTTCCATCCCTCCTACGGCTACGAGGACTTCGTCGAGGGATACAAGCCGGAGACCGCCGCTGATCGACCCGGCCTCAATCTCCAACTGCGGGCGGGCGTCTTCCTCCGGATCTGCGAGGCCGCCGAGCGATCGCCCGACCGGCCCTTCCTCCTGATCATCGACGAGATCAACCGGGGTGACCTGCCCCGCATCCTGGGCGAGCTTGTCACCCTGTTGGAGATCGACAAGCGCGCCATCCCCGTCAAGCTGCCGATCAGCGGTCGGCAGATCATGATTCCGCGCAACGTCCGGGTGATCGGCACGATGAACACGGCCGACCGCAGCATCGGCCATTTGGATGTGGCGATCCGACGCCGCTTCAGGTTCATCGAAGTCGCTCCGGATCTCGACGCAGTGGACACTGCGGTCGGTGGGCTCGACCTGGCGGCCTTCCTCGCCGGGCTCAACAGCAGGCTTGTCCGTGAGTTCGGACCGGACCACCAGATCGGCCACGCCTGTCTGCTGCGCGACGACCGCCCCCTGGGGACGGAGGAGGAACTCGCCGCGGTCTTCTACCACGACATCGTTCCGCAGATCGAGGATCACAGCATGGGCCGGGCGGAGCCCATGCAGGCCATTCTCGGAGACCTGATCGACCCGGTGTCCGGTCGCATCGCTCGTATGGGACCACAGGATCTCGCGAACAAGCTCGCGGCCGAGTTCGCCGACTCCGACGATGCCGTCAACGGCTGACCGCATGCCCCCGCTTCCCGACCTCGCCATCGACGAGTACAAGTCCGCCGAGCTGACCGTCGACCAGCTCACCGAGTCCGACCAGCGCAGTCTGCGGTCACTCGCGGACAAGAACCACATCGGGCTGCGGACGACGCGCACGGGCTGGAGTGTCACCGCACGCTCGACGGTCGGTGTACTTGTGCTGGAGCGGGTGCGGTTGATCCTCAGGCCCAAGTTCACGATCCCCGGCCGGCAGTTGATTTCCTGGCTCTGCTACGCCAATGGAGTCCCGGTCCCGCACGAGCCCACGCTCCGGCAGTGGCCGACCGGCAGCTCCGGCTACGTCGACGCCGCGCTTCCCGCGCTGTTGACGGAGTGTCAGGCACTGCTCACTCAAGGGCTGCGACGCAACTACGTACGGATTGACAGGGTGGAGCCGGTGCTGCGCGGGCGCCTCGACGCCATGGCGCAGGCGACCCGTCGCTACGGCTCTGTGGACCAGCTGCACGTGCGGACCTTCGAGCGTGACGTGCATATCTGGGAGAACCTGGTGTGCGGTGCCGCACTGTCCGCCGCGGTGCCGCTGGCAGCAAAGGCCACGCTCGCCCGCGCGCTCAAGGACGCCGCCGCCGAGTTCCCCCGGCCACGGCTCCCGGTCACCGCTCCGCGCATGCTCGCACGAGCCCGCTACACCCGCCTCAACGCCCGGTACCGCCCCGCCCACGCCTGGGCGCGCCTGGTCCTGGGGGGCGGTGGTGTCACCGATCTACTGACCGACCGCGGTCTTCGGGCGGACAGCATGCTGCTCAAGATGGACCGCCTGTGGGAACTCGTGGTGCGGCAGATGGCGGGCCGCGTGGCGGCCGAGTTCGGGGGACGCGCCGTCGGCAGCGGGGGGCAGCACGCCATCAAGACGACCGGCGACATGGCTGTCACCCACAAGCCGTTCAGCCCCGACGTGCTACTGAAGTTCGACACCCCGGAGCCGCGGTTCCTGCCCGTCGACGCCAAGTACATCGCGTACGGCGGCAGAACGGTGAGCGCCCACGACCGGCACCAACTCCTGACCTACATCGCCGGATACACGGCACCTGGCGCACCGCTCGCCGTCATCCTCCACCCCAACCCGGACGGAGCGTCCAGCCGCACCCTGCGCATCGACGGTCCCCTCGGACACCTCGGGGAGATCAGGGTGCTCGGCGTGGACACCCGACTGCCGCCCGACGAGGCGGCCGAGCCGCTACGGCAACTCGTCGCGGAGTTCACCGGCGTGGCGAGGGCCGCCGGCTGAACGGTGACACGGTCAGGGCAGTTGATACAGCCGTTCCGCCTCCCGGACTGCGGGGAGAAGCGCCTCCGCGGCAAGGGCGTTGAGCGCGGACAGCTCGCCGGTGCCGAGGCCAAGGCCGAAGACGAAGGCCTTGGCCTTGTCCGCGAACCGGGTGGCCGGCCGGCTCATGCCTCCGGTGGTGATCACGATGAGTCGCTTCTCGTCTGCGGCAGCCACGCCGTACAGGCGCTGCACCTCGGACGTGGACAGGTCCTTCGCGCGGTGACGCCACTCGATGTGGAAATGGTCGGAGAGGATGGGAGCCTCACCGTCCCCCTCCTCCAGGTCACCGAAGCCGAACATCGAGAGCCGGCCGCGGACGGACTGGACGAGCTGCTGAGGGCTGAGTGAGGGATCTGCCGGCTCAGAGCCGGATGCGTCGGGGCGAGGCGATTCCCACCAGGAATCGGTCACCTCCCACTCCCAGACGCCGCGCCTCACCAGAGCCGCCATGTCGCGGACGGTGAGGTCCGTGGCCGGCACTCCAGGGATCGGCGACACCTCGCCCCGCAGGGTGTAGGCGAGATCAACGCGTTCCCAGTCGGCCGAGCCCCGGCGAAGCACATCGATCATCCAGCCGAGTCGCGGCTTGCGCGAGATGCGGACGTCGGCATCAGGCAGGGCGGCGTCGAGAAAGTGACCTTGACGCTCGTCCGCGATGTCGACCCGAACGCCCTTCTCCGAATCGAACGCGAACCACCTGTTCTCCGCCACGACACGTCGCACACGCACGCCCTGCTCGGCGAGGAGGTCTGCCAGTTCGACCATGTCCGAGCGCTCGCTCTCGCGCCAGCGCCACGGGGAGGGCAGGGGAACACCCGTCAGGTACGCCGACGCGTGGGCATGCAAAGCGTCGACCAGGGCCTCGTCCGGTGTGCCGTTCAAGGGCCAGACGGTCGGCGGCTCTCCGGACATCGGATCGAGGATCGCCCAGGCGAAGGTGTACCCGAACTTTGTGATGCCCAGGGCGACGCCGGCCTCGCCCTGGAGCTTGACCTTCAGGTAGAGCGGCTCATGCGTCGGCAGGTGAGTCCGGTGCTCCAATTCCGGGTGACGATCGACCAGCTGGTTCTCCAAGTGCTGGAAGTGCATGTACTTGGTCAGTGCTGCCACCATGTCGCCGGGCGGGAAAGGCAAGTCGCTGCGCTCCTCGTGGAGTTGGAAGGAGCGACAACGCAACCGCCCCCGGCCGCATGGTACGGAGAGTCACTCTCGTGGATCAACGACTTTGCCGCTACGCGACGACCCCACTCTCGGTGAGGAACGCGCTCGGGCGTCCCTGCCACGACACGTAGAGACTGTCCCGCGCTCGCGTACAGGCCACGAACAACAGGCACCGCTCCGCCATGAGGTCGGCCTCGTACTGGAGCCGGTCCACCTCGGGCGCCGTGAGCGCGCTCGGGTTGGGCAGAGCCGCGTCATGGACGCCGATCACGGCCACACAGCGGAACTCGAGGCCCTTGAACGAGTGCATGGTGCCGATGCGTACGGCATCGGTGTCCGCGGGAGCGTCCGGGCGCAGTCGTACGGCGGACAGGCCTGCAGTCTTCAGACGCGATACGGCCTTGTCGCACACCTTGTTGAAGCGGGCGCTCACCCCGATCTCGGCCGGCGCGATTCCCCGGTCCAGCCAATCCCGCACGCGATCGACGAGCGCGTCGAGTTCTGCCTCCTCCGTGGCGGCACCGTGGAGATCAGGGCTGCCGCCGTGCAGGGCCGAGCGATAGCCGAGAAGTGTCTCGTTCCGCGAGTCGTCGGCCAGCTCCTCGAAGGGGCGGCCGACCAGGAGGGCGGTGGACCAGCTGAGGATCTCGTGTGTGGAGCGGTAGTTCTTGCGCATCTTCGTGGCACGCCCCGTGACAGTGATGCCGACCGCCTTCAACGACACCTTCGAGTCGTAGATGCGCTGATGGGGATCACCGGCGATGAACAGGTCGTCCGGCCGTGACGGGACCGCCGCACGCAACAGCCGCCATTGTGCGGGGTGCAGGTCCTGGGCCTCGTCGACCACGACATGCCGGTAGCGCGGTCCCTCCTGCTCCAGAAGGTCCGCGGCCTCCGAGCAGGTGCCGAGATAGGTGCGCAGGCCGTCGGCGGCCAGCCGGTCCGTGAACTCCTGGACGGTGTGCCAGACCAACGGCCGCTTCGACGCGGCCAACGCGCTGCCTCGCCCGCGCCGCTCACAGGCCTCGTAACTCTCCAGTGTGCGCAGGTCCTGGGCCAGGACCACGTGCTTGTACTCCTGGGCGAGGAACTGCGCCGACCCGGTGAAACCCGTGACCCCGGCCGCCTGCTGCCACCGTGGCTCCTCCTCGCCGCCCCGCAGAGGCCGCCGCGAGGTGGACACGACCCGGCCGGCAAAGGCGTCGACGGTCATGATGTCCACCCGGTCGCGCAGCCCCTCGTCCTCGACGAGAGCGGCGAGGCCTGCGCGCAGGGCCGCGACGAGAGCGTTCGTGTACGTGGTGAGCAGGATGCGTTCGCCGTCGCGCAGGTACCGCAGCAGGTGGCGCACGCGATGCAGGGCGACGACGGTCTTCCCGGTTCCGGGACCGCCGGTGACCTGGGCGGGCCCGGAGTACGAGGCCCGGTAGGCCACCTTGTGCTGCGAAGGGTGGAGGAAGATCCTCCACGCCGCGAACGGCTTGTCCAGCATGTCGCGCAGCTCGTCGGAGTCCGCGACGACCGCAATACGGGTCCGGGTGCGGTGAATGGCCGTCGCATAGTCCGTCGTGTCCACCGGCTCCGGCGAGGGCGTGCCCGCGAGGCTGACGGCCACGACGTCCCGCCACACCTCCTCCACCGTGAACCCGGCAGCCAGGTACTCCAGGACTTCACGCTGATCCTGCGGGAAATACGGCGCGAACACCTCCAGCTGCTCCAGGTTGGTGAGAGCGCGGACCTGATGCAGCGTGGTGTCGTCGATGCCGAGCGCGGTCATGTCCCCGTCGGAGATCTTCGCGAAGAGCCGCTGGTCGGGGGCGGGCGCGATCCGCTCGTAGGCGGGGGTGATCTCTTCGAGGGTGGCGATGTCACGGATCTCGACGGCCTGGGTGACGGTGTTGATGCTCGACTTCTGCTTGACGGCCCAGGCGATCGCCTTGTCGTGAGGCATCACGCGCAGCAGGACGAACGTGTCGCCGCTGTCCGGTGCCAGGACGACACCCCGCGTGCCCTGGTCGATGCGGATGGTGCGGATGTGCGGATCCTTGGCCTGCTTCAGGGACTCCAGTTTCAGACCGGGGTCCTTGAACAGCTGGTCCAGCGTGAGCCGTTCGAACTTCTCCCAGGCCGCGAACACTCCGTCCCGCACCGAGCCTTGGAGCTTGCCGAGCTGAGCGCAGAAGCCGATGTCGAAGGCGAGGTGGGGCATGCGCGGGTCTCTTCCGGGGCGAAGGGGCGGGACGGACGGGATCAGAAGCCGGAGGCAGGGCCGTCCAGGTCGAGGCGGATCACCGCGAGCGCCTCGGCGACCTCGACGGTCAGTTCGTCCTCGGGGCCGTACACGAGGCAGAGGTCGTCATGAAGGGGTTCGAGGAGGTGGCGGGCCTCCTCCGCACGGCCCTGGGCAAGCAGCAGCATGCCGATGTCCCGGCGCAACATGACGGCCTCCTCGCTGACGTCGCTGTCGACGCTCCGTACGACGTCGAGGACGTCCTTCAGGGTCGCGAGCGCGTCGGTGACCTGGCCGAGTTCGGCGCGGCAGCGGGCTGCCTGGGCGCGACAGTCGAGGGCCGCCTTGCTGGTGGGCCCGCTGATCCGGGCGTGCGTGGCGGCGAGGGCCTCGAACTCCGGCAGCGCGGCGCGGAAGTCGCCGCCGAGCAGGCGGCTGACCGCCCGCCGCATCCGCAGCGCGAGGACGACCTTGTTCTCCGAGCCCAGGGCGCGCGCGGCGGGCTCGATCAGCTCGCCGACCACTTCGGCCGCCTGCGCGAACCGGTCCTCCTCCATGAGCGCGTCGTAGTGCTCTCGCACTTCCCGGATCTGCACGCGCAGCGTCTCCGGCAGAGGTGCCGGGGCGGGCGCGTCGGGCACCGCGGCGCCGGGCCGCGCAGCCGCCCCATCCCGCCGGCGGGGCGCGTACGGGCGGCGGAACACGCCCGTCGGGTCGGGCGCCCCGGCAGGTCCCGCCTCATGCGCGGCAGACTCCTCGCCGGCCGCCGGGAGGAAGGGCCGCAGCCGCTCGTACACCTCCTGTACGTCCGCGGGGCGCGCCTCGGGCGCCTTGCGCAGCAGGTGCAGGACGAGTTCCTCCAACTCGGCCGGAACATCGGCGCGCAGCTGCCGTAGCGGTGTCGGCGCCGCGTTGACATGCTGGAACATCACCAGATACTCACTGTCCGCGGTGAACACCAGCCGCCCGCTGAGCAGTTCGTGCAGCACGCACCCCAGCGCGTACAGGTCGGCCTGCGGCGTGACCTGCCCGCCGCGCACCTGCTCGGGAGCCATGTACTGGTACGTCCCGATGGGGCTGCCGGTCGCGGTCAGCTTGGTGACGTCCGTCCGCAGGATCGCCGCGATGCCGAAGTCCAGCACCTTCACGGTCCCGTCCAGCGCCACGATGATGTTGCTCGGCTTCAGGTCGCGGTGGATGACCGGCACGTCGTGCGCGTACGACAGCACGGTGGCGACCTGCGCGGCGACGGCCACGGCCCAGCTGACGGGCAGCGGCCGGTCGGGGTGGATGTAGTTGGTGAGCGGTAGGCCGTCGACGAGCTCCATCACGAGGAACAGATGCTCGTACGTGTCGTCCAGCACCGCGTCGTACACCTGCGGAACGCCCGGATGCTGGATGCGTGCGGTGATCCGGGCCTCCCGCTTGAAGCGTTTGGCGAGCTCCTCGGCGAGGTGCGGGGAGGTGGCCGCCTGCCCCCTGATCACCTTCACCGCGACGGGCCGGTCCAGTATGGCGTCATAACCGCGCCACACGTCGCCCATGCCGCCGTGGCTGAGCTCCCCCAGCAGTTCGTAACGCCCCGCGACCGGCTTCTGCGGCACCCTGCCCCCGTCGAGTGTTCACGCCGGCGTGCGGTGGGTCGGCGCCGGTCCGACTGTTGGGGGACAAGTCTCGCGGGTGCGGCGATCTTCCGTCCAGCTGATGGGCCGTTTACCGGTCAGTGGTCCCCGGAGCGGCAAGGGTGGCCGGGACGGTCAGCTGCGCCCACACCTTCTTCCCAGGGCCGCCCGCGCGAGGGCACCAGCCCCACAGGTCAGCGAGCGCGGCGACGAGGAGCAGGCCGCGGCCGTCGGCCCGGTCGCCGGTGGGATCCGCGGGAGCGAGGGCCGGGAGGCTCTCGCCGCGGGTGTCGGTCACCTCGATGCGTACGGTCGCCCCGCCGGCGGTGAGACGTAGGTGGAAGTCGCGGCCGGGGACGTGTCCGTGCCGGACGGCGTTGGCGCATAGCTCCGCGGTGATGAGGGTGAGCGCGTCGTGTGCGTCGCTGCCGTACGGGATGCCCCATGCGTGGAGGCGCACTCCGCACAGGCGCCGGGCGAGACGTGCTCCGCGCGGAGTGGAACTGAAGGGCATCTCGAAGCTGTGTGTGGGGTTGGTGAGTTGGGCGGTGTGATCGATGGTCGTGTCGGTCGCGGGATTGCTGGTCATGCCTCCACGATGACCTTTGGTGGCGTAGCGTGACGAGAGGTGACGCGCCGTCGCGAGTGAGCTGTACGTGAGGGTGTGGGTCGTGTACGTGCGGTGCGGGTGGAGGTGGTGGCGACCATGCGGGACGACGAGGTGGAGCAGCGGCCGGAGGACGAGCCGGGCTCGGGTGTGGTGGCCGCGTTCGGGCGGCAGTTGAAGCTGTTGAGGGTACGGGCGGGGCTGGATCGGGCGGCGTTCGGGAAGCTCGTGGGGTACGCGGCGGAGTCGATCGCGTCGATCGAGCAGGGGCGGCGGATTCCGCAGCCGCGGTTTATTGACCGGGCTGATGAAGTGCTGGATGCCGGGGGTGTGTTGAAGGCGCTGAAGGAGGTGCTGGCGCGGGCTCAGTATCCGGCGTTCTTCCGGGACATGGCTCGGTTGGAGGCGGAGGCTGTTGAGCTGTGTGCGTATGACACGCACGTGGTCAACGGGCTGCTGCAGACCGAGGAATACACCCGCGCCGTGCTGGCGATGCGACGACCACTGCTGGACGAAGAGACGATCGAGTTGCGCGTCGCAGCCCGCTTGGCGCGGCAGGAGCTCTTCGGCCACTGGCCTGCCCCACTGCTGAGCTTCGTGATGGACGAGTCGGTACTGGGCAAGCCGTTCGGTGGGAAGACGGTCCTGCGGGGGCAACTTGAACAGATCCTCCTCATTGGGCAAAAGCGCAATGTGGAGATCCAGGTGATGCCGTCGGACCTTGAGGACAACGCCGGTGTCGATGGTCCCTTCACTGTGATCACACGCAAGGGCAGCGAGCAGTTCGTGTACACGGAGGTACAGGGGCGGAGCAACCTGCTCACCGATCGAGACGAGACCCGGCTGGCGTCGGCCCGCTATGGGATCATCCGGAGTCAGGCTCTCTCTCCGCGGGAGTCCCTGGATGTTGTCGAGAAGATGCTGGGAGAGCTATGAACACCGAAGCGACCTGGCCCGCCGAGTCTGAACTTGCCTGGTTCAAGAGCAGCTACAGCGGTGCCGAAGGCGGCCAGTGCGTCGAGGTCGCCGCAACCGCCAAGGCAGTCCTGATACGCGACTCGAAGCAAATTGGCGGGCCTGCGCTGGCGATTGGGCCCGGGGCTTGGGCCGAATTCGTGGCGTTGGCCTCCGACAGCTGACGCGTCGCGGAAGCGAGGAGGGTCCCGTCGTATGGCCGAACCGGCTGACGGCGGGACCCTCTTGCGCTGGTCGGGCGCTACACGTCGTCCAGTCCCTCTTCACTGCGGATCATGCGCCACGCGGCGCGCCGTGCGCTGCGGTCGAGGTTCGACTTGAAGCTGCGGTCGGCGCCGAAGTAGCGCTTGCCGAGCGTGTCGATGGTGGAGACGTGGTCCATCATGTAGCCGTTGAACGCCTTGTCGAAGACGACGCCGAAGTTGTCCTCGTCGTTGACGACGGCGGCGGCGCGGACCTTCGGGTCGTTCTTGGCGGCGTTGAAGGCCGGGAGGACGTCCTCCTCGGTGAACTCGGTGCCGAACTTGGCGTTGAACTTGTCGATGAGTTCGGAGAGAAGGGACTTCTCCGCCTCCTTGGCACCGCCCACACCATCACCGAAGCCCTTGAGCTCGGACGGGCCTTCGGGGCTGAGGGAAACGTCGTGTTCGCCGGTCTTCGCGACGCGCAGATGGCTGAGATCGACTTCGCCTATGTCGACGCCACCGTCGGCGCGCCTGGGAAGCCGGTTGAGGAGGTAGCGGCCGTAGAGGTGCAGCCGCTCCAGGTCGGGGTCGTGGTAGGGCACGATCTGCGCGAGGAAGCCGTACTTGCGGACATAGTCGTTGAGGTTCGCGCGGAACTCCTCCGCGGTCTCGACGTCGTCTTCCTCCTCGCTCTCCATGAGCGTGGTGAAGCGGATGACCGCGGGGGAGAGGAGCCGGTACAGCTCGGCGTGCAGCTTCTCCCACTTGGCCTGTGAGCCGCCTGCTTTCTCCTTCGCCTCGAAGTAGGCGGCGGCGAACTCGTCCATGTCCTGCTCGGAGATGACCGGGGCGGACATGACGCGGCTCTGCGCGCTGTAGAGGAGGTTGGGGTCGGAGGGGAGGGTCTCCGCTTCCTCGAAGTACGGGCGGAAGGCGTCCTTTATGTCCTCGGCCTCATTGACGAAGTCCAGGACAGCGAGGTCGGCCTGAGTCTTGCGCTCGGCGGTGCGGTTGAGACGGGACAGGGTCTGGACGGCCGCGATGCCGGTCAGCGTCTTGTTGACGTACATCGTCGTGAGGAGCGGCTGGTCGAAGCCGGTCTGGTACTTCTCGGCGACGACCAGGATCTTGTACTCCTGTTGCCCCTTGCCGCCCGCCTTCACGGCCTTGTCGTCGGCGCGTGTGTACGCGAACGCCTTGGGCAGCGCGCTCTCGGACAGCCCGCCGTTCTCCTTGGTTTCGGTGGTTTCCTCGTCGTCGATGGTGAGGGAACCGGAGAAGGCGACGAGTACGCCCAGGTCCGGGTACTTGGTGTCGTACTCGCGGTCCTTGATGTAGCTCTTGATGGCGCGCGCCATCTGCGCTGCGGAGTGCCGGGTTGCCGTGACGACCATCGATTTCGCGCGCCCGCCGAGCCGGCCGCGGGTGTGGGTCACGAAGTGCTCGACGATCACCATCGCGTGCTGGGAGACGGTGTGCTCGTGCGTGAGCGCGAACCGGGCGAGTAGGCTGTTGGCCTTGGAGGGGTCGACCTCCTTCTCGTCCGGGTTCTGGTTCACCAGCTTCCAGTACGTGTTGTACGTGACGTAGTTGCGCAGCGGGTCGAGGATGAAGCCTTCCTCGATGGCCTGCCGCATGGAGTACGTGTGGAAGGGGCGGTAGACCGCCTTGCCGTTCTCGGTGTCCTCGGTGCCGAAGAGTTCGAGGGTCTTGGCCTTCGGGGTGGCGGTGAAGGCGAAGTAGGAGAGGTTGGCGGCCTGGGAACGCTCGACGGCCTTCGCCTTGAGCTTGTCGTCCAGGGTGACGGTGGTCGTGCCTGCGTCCTCCGAGTCGGAGTCCAGACCGAGGTCCCGCAGGGCGGACTTGACGGCGGTGGCGGCGTCGCCGGACTGGGAGGAGTGGGCCTCGTCGACGACTATCGCGAAGCGGGTGCCCTTGATCTCGGTGGGGTTGCGCTTGATGTAGTCGAGCAACGCCGGGAAGGAGTGCAGGGTGACCGTGACGATCTTGCCGGTGTCGCGGGAGAGGGCACGGGCGAGCTGCTCGCTCTTCGCGCCGTGCTTCTCGTCGATCTTCACGACCAGGCCGTCGGTCTGGGAGAAACTGCCGACTGTCTCCCGGAGTTGGGCGTCCAGGTTACGGCGGTCGGTGATGACGATGACCTTGTCGAAGACGGGTTCGCCGGGCTTGACGCGGTTGTTCGCCAGGGCCTCGGCGTCGAGGAGGCGCGGGTCCGTGTCCGCGTGTAGGTCGCTCAGGCGGTGGGCCAGCCAGCCGATGGTGTTCGACTTGCCGGAGCCGGCGGAGGCCATGACGAGGTAGTTCTGGCCGGCGCCGTGAGTTGCCGCGTGGGCGGTGAGCTTCTTGACCACGTCCCACTGGTGGTAGCGGGGGAAGATCGTGGACTTTGTCGTCCCGCCGCCGGGCGTCTTGTGCTTCTGCTGGTGCGCGAAGCGCTGGAGGAGGTCGAGCCAGTTGTCCCGCTGCCAGACCTGTTCCCAGAGGTATGAGGTGGTGTACGTGCCGTGGGCGGTGGGTGCCGGGTTCCCGGATCCGCCGGGGCGGCCGGGGCCGTTCGAGCCGGTGTTGAAGGGCAGGAACTGGGTGCTCTTGCCGCGGAGTTGGGTCGTGACGAAGACCAGGTCCGGGTCCACGGCGAAGTTCGCGATCACCCGGCGCGTGAAGATCAGCTCGGTCGGGTCACGGTCGGTCCGGTACTGCTCCTTCGCGTGCTCGACGCCCTGGCCCGTGAGCGGGTTCTTCAACTCGGCCGTGGCGACCGGGATTCCGTTCAGGAAGAGGGTGAGGTCGAGGCGGTGGCCCCAGTCGGCCTGCTTGGTGGCGTAGGTGAGTTCGCGGATGACAGTGAGTCGGTTGGCTCGGTAGCCGTCGAGGGCGGTGTCGTCGGCGACGAGGTTCGGCTTGAAGTAGGCGACGCGGAGCAGGACTCCGCGGTCCTTGACGCCGTTCCGGAGGACGTGGAGGAGACCGTCGTCGGCGATGGCCCGGTCAAGGCGTTGGGCGAAGCCTCGCTGGGCCTCGTTGGGGTCGCCGTAGACGGTACGGAGCTTGTGCCATTCGTCGGGCTGTGTCTCGCCGAGGAAGGTGAAGAGCTCGTTGGTGTCCAGGCCGAGGTCGGGCCGGTAGTCCTCGGGGTTTGCCTCGCGCCAGCCGCGCTCCAGGAGGGCGGCAACTATGGCGGAGCCGAAGGCAGACTCGTTGTGCACGGGGCTCATGCCGGAACTCCGTCCGTTACGTTGCGGCCGCTGGCGGTGGAGACGTCGAATTGGCCGGTGACGGCGGCGGTGATGAGGGCTTGGCGGCGCTCTCTCACGAGATTTCTCTGCTGAACCAGTTTCTTGTGGAGGTCTACAATCGGGGCTACACGAGCACCCAACACACTTAGACGATGTGATGCTTCGTTCAGGGCGGGCAACGGAATCGGCACACCACGCAACCTGTCCGCTTTGATACCCAAAGCAGTGGAGCCAGTGGCGCGGAGTTCAAGTTCGCTTTGCCCTTGTGGTGACCGCAAGTACCAATAGAGCCACCTAGGGGAGCAGACGTCAGTATTGGCTCTCAGTACGATGACGCGCTGGGCAAGCGCAATCGACGTATCGTTGACCATGGCGACTTGCCCCAAAGGGGCCTCCGTGGTGAGCAATACGTCACTGACCTCTAGCAAACCCCGACGCATCCAGTCAGTGTAGGCGTCCGCAGCGATATATTCGCGGCTAACGTTGAGGTCGATGAGCCCATCCCGAATGTTCTTGGCCGTAACAAGGGGGATCCCATGATCCGTCTTCGTGGGTGTAGCTCCCCGGTAGTCAATCCATCGGCTAACTGCTCGCCGCAATGGGACAGACGGTGCCTGAGTCGGCTCGTCAAACTCGAAGCAGGCCCAAAGCAGTGCAGACTTGCGCTCATCAAGTACTTCTGTGAGCCTCTTAGAGCGTTTCTCAACTTCTGCTAGCTTTGTCGTCTCGGCATCGAGGAAGTCGGCAATGCGGCGCTGCTCCTCCTGAACCGGAACCTCAAAACGAATGTTCGCGTAACGTTCGGCATTGAAGTTCTGGATTGTTGACGCAACGGCCTCGGCCCGAATCTTGTGCTGAAACGGTGCACTGCGTGCAACATATGCGAGGAAACGGGGTTCTACCTGGGTGCGTGGTCGAAACCTGACCAGATATCCAGCGAAGGTCATCCCTGAGTCTGCTGCGCGTACCAGATATGACTGACCGGGAGGGGTCCCGCTGCGGGACAGGAGAAGGTCGCCATCTTGTAGGGTGAATCTATCCTCTGGGGTGCCGGGGATGTAAACGCCTTCATCCGCCGGCGTCAGAATTCCACTGCTGATATCGGTTGTTCGGAGTAGACGGACACCCGATTGGGCGTAATTCTCTGCTGAGGTGTTGAGGCCGTATTGGCCGGCGTCGATGCAGAGATCCTTGAGGCGGACTGACTTCCAATGCGTCATTCCGTGACCTCCCCCAACAGTCCCTGAATCTCCGCCTCCAGCGCCTTCAACTCCGCGTCGATCTCCGCCAACGGCCGTGGCGGCTCGTACACATAAAAATGCCGGGTGAACGGAATCTCGTATCCCACCTTCGTCTTGCTGTGGTCGATCCAAGCGTCCGGCACATGCGGGTGCACCTCCCGCTTCAGGTACTCCTCGACGTCCTCACCCAGGGGCACGTTTTCGTAGTCCCGAAGCTCCGAGTCCGGTTCGGGCTCGCCCTTGATGCGCTGGATCTCGCCCTCCGGGTCCCGTACCCCGATGGTCTCCCGTACCGCCTTCGCGAACGGGGCCCCCGCCGGCCACAGTCGCCCGGACTCGATGACCGCGTCCTTCAGTGCGACCAGCGCCTCGGACTTCGTCCCCCACGACGAGCCCAACAGCGTAAGCACCGCCGCTACGAACCCGTCGCTCTGCTCCAGCTTCTGCACCGGCTTGGCTGCGGCCAGCGCGGCCAGCGTCTCCTCCGTCACCTCGAACCGCAGCTTCAACGGCCGCTCAACGGTGATCCGCTGGTACCCGAAGTCCGTGTTGGCGAAGACCTTCACCTTGCCGTGGAGCGGATGTTCCGCGTCCTCGGCAACGGTGAGGGCGTCGCCGTACAGCCGGGTCACCGTCGCGATGTGCTCCTTGCCCAGCTCCTTGCGCTTGTCGCCCAAGGACTTGCGCATCTTCTGCCACTGATCGCGCGCGTCCAACAACACGACCTTGCCCTTGTGCTCAGGGCTCTTGCGGTTGGTGAGGATCCAGAAGTACGTGGAGATACCGGTGTTGTAGAAGAGCTGGTCGGGGAGCGCGACGATGGCCTCAAGCCAGTCGTTCTCCAGAATCCAACGGCGGATCTCCGACTCACCGGAGCCAGCCGCGCCCGTGAACAAGGGCGAGCCGTTGAAGACGATCGCGATGCGGGAGCCGCCCTTGCCGTCGACGCCGACCGGCTTCATCTTCGAGATCATGTGCTGGAGGAACAGAAACGAGCCGTCGTTGATACGCGGCAGCCCCGCCCCAAAGCGCCCGGACTCACCCAGCGCCTTGTACTCGTACTCGACTTCCTCCTTCACCTTCTTCCACTCCACGCCGAACGGCGGGTTGGCGAGAAGGTAGTCGAACTTCCGACGCGCGTGCCCGTCGTCGGAGAAGGAGTTGCCGAAGACGATGTTCTCCGGGTCCTGACCCTTGATCATCAGGTCGGACCGGCAGATCGCCCACGACTCGGGGTTGAGCTCCTGCCCGTACACCTCGACGTCGGCATCCGGGTTGTAGGTCTTGATGTGGTCCTCGGCCGCCGACAACATGCCGCCGGTGCCGCACGCCGGGTCCATGACCTTGCGGACCACACCCGGCACGCTCAAGGCGTCCCCGTCCGGCGCGATCAGCAGGTTCACCATCAGCTTGATGACCTCGCGCGGAGTGAAGTGCTCACCAGCGGTCTCGTTGGACTGCTCGGAGAAGCGGCGGATCAACTCCTCGAAGATGTAACCCATGTTGTGGTTGGGCACGACCTCGGGATGCAGGTCCAGGTCGGTGAACCTGCCGATGACCTTGTACAGCAGGCCCGCGGTCTCCAGCTTGCGCACCTGCTGGGCGAAGTCGAAGCGCTCCAGCACGCCGCGCGCGTTGTCCGAGAACGCACCCACGTACACAAGGAGGTTCTTCACCGCGTTCTGCGGGTCGGCGGCGATCTTCTTCAGCGTCAGGTTGGACCTGTTGTAGAAGGAATGACCCGAGGCACGGCGGAGCCAGTCCTCCGGGTTGATGTCGCTGTCCTTGTACTTGGCGACAACGTCCACGACTGCCGCGCGCGTTGGCTCCAATACGCACTCCAGCCGCCGCAACACCGTGAACGGCAAAATCACCTTGCCGTAGTCCGACTGCTTGTAGTCACCGCGCAGGAGGTCGGCGACGGACCACGCATGGTTCGCCAACTCCGTGTGCTTGCTGCTGTTCAAGAGATTCCCCGAGTTCCTTCCGTACCGTCACGCCGCCCCGCGTTCTGCTGCGTGGGTGCGCCCAAGTGTGGTCGATGTGTGAAGCCTTGAGTGGCTAATGGGGCGAATCGTCCCCCAAAGAAGATGCGAGCGAGTCCGCCACCGGGACCAGCTGGCCCCCGGTCAAGCCGCTCGCCAGCAGCCTCGCCGTCTCCTCCGCCAGAATCTGCGCACGACGCCCCTGTACAAGCAACTCGTGCACGCGCCGGAACGCCTCCCCGTACTGCCTCTGCACCCCAAGCGGGAGAAGAGGCACGCGCAGACGCCCCGGGTTCACCTGCAGAACCGTGGTCCCTGTCGACGCGACCGCGATGTTGTCCTCCGCGCTCAGGAAACCGGCCAGACACCACGCGTCGAGGCGTGCCGGATCAGGCCGGAAGAGGTGGATCTGCGGGCCGAGCAGCGCCTCGGCGTCGTTCTCGTCGGCGACCCGCACCTTCGGACCGTTGCCGTCGGCAATCGCCCGTACGAGGACGTCACCCTTCGCGATGAGGGGTGCCGCGACACCGTACAGCTCAACGGAGTCCCCGCTGGGGCCTGCGCCTCGCGCGATGTCCGCGCTCGTCAGTACCGGGCGGGTATCGGAAGACCCCGTATTTTCCGTGCCGGAGTCCGTACCAGGCGCCGTCCGCAGCAGCGTCAGCGCCCCACCACGTACAAGGTCCGACGCCGTAGCCGTGCGCCACCCGGCATTTGACGCGCCCGATGCGAGGCAGTCGCTGCGGTGTGCCGCCTGCTTGAGTGACTCGGCGGATCGAAGGAGATCAGACCGTGCGGCGTCCAGGTCCGCCGAGAGTTCCGCCGGGTCGACGTCCGACAACGAGGCGCGGACCCGGCGGGTCGGGGTCAGGTCGACCAGGTCGTCGAGCAGATCGACCACGGGGATCGCGCGCGCTCTGTCCGGCACGTCGGTGAACGCGCCCGGGTCCCCGACGAACTCCTCCCAGGCCGTCAGCACCTGTTCCGAGAGGTCGGCCCAGTCCATCGCGGCGGGGCGGCTGCCACTCTTCGTCCGTGCCAGCGACAACGCTCCACGTCCGGGCCCAGTCGTCGTGTCGACGAACAGAACCGACTTGCGTTCCGGACCGCCGGGCTCCGGCCGCTGCAGAACCCAGATCTGCAGCCCCACATGCAGCGGCGGTGCCGCTCCCGCGGGAAGGCCCATGACCGCGCGTAGCGCTCCGCTGCGGACAAGCTCTGCCCGTACCCGCCGCCCAGAGGCCCGGCTCGCGGTGGCGGGCGGCAGGATCAGGACCGCGTGACCGCCGGGTGCGAGGTGGGCGAGGGAGTGCTGGATCCAGGCCAGCTCCGACTCGGCGCGGGCGGGCACGCCGTACGCCCAGCGGGGGTCGTACGCCAGCTCGTCGTGTCCCCAGTCACGGTCGCCGTACGGCGGGTTGCACAGCACGGCATCGGCGACGAGGTCGGGGAAGGCATCGGCGCGGAGACTGTCACCGGTGCGCACGGTGACCGTGGCTTCCAGTGCTGTCAGCAGCAGGTTCACCGCGGTGCGCTGCGCTTGTACAGGCACTGTGTCTTGCCCGTACAGCTTGCTCGCGCCCCGGTCGGCGGCGGCCGCGAGGAGGGTGCCACTGCCGCAGGCCGGGTCGAGGACGCCGGCCGGACCGCCAGGGATCAGGCGTGCGGCGAGGTCCGCGAGCGGGCCGGGCGTCTGATACGTCCCGCTCGTGGCGCTGTCCTCCAACTCCCGCTCCGCGAGCACGCCCAGCGCAGCCCATGGCCCCTCGTCGCGGACGCATGTGAGCAGGGCGCGCAGCACGGCCGCCTCGGCAGCCGTGTAGTGAACGGCTTCCGGGCTCGGTACGACGTCGGCCAGATCAGCTGCCGCGTCGGTCGCCCGAGCGACCAGATCGGCCTCCGGCAGTTCCGTGAGCGCCTTGAGCTCGTCCGCTGAGCGACGCGCTGCCGCCAGGACGAGGAGCAACAGGTCTGCCGTAGCGCCGCCGCTCTGCCCTTGGACGCGAAAGCGGAGCAGTGTGCGCAGCTCCTCCGATGGGCTCGCCGCGGAAGCGTGGCCTCGCGCGGCGAGCCAGGCGCGTACCGCCTTCAGGTCGTACAGAGGGCTGCTGTCCGTGCCGCCGGAGGAGGTCGGGAAGTCGTCGTGCCGACGGCGCCAGTTGCTGACGGTGGCGCGCGTGACTCCGGCGATGCGGGAGATCTCGGCGGCTGTCACCTGTGCGGACGACTGGGGCATGGCGGGCTCCTGGGCCTCTCGGCAGCGAACAGTAAACAACTTACAGCACTCGTCAAATCAGTCAACGTGGTTGACAGTGTTTTCACGGACATGCTTCTCTGGAGTTGCTTCCGGTGGTGAGCTTGGTGCCGTCGCAGAAGTTGCTCGATCGTCATGCCTTGCCGTCGGTGTCATCCACGGGCGCCGCCGAACGGCCCGGACCAGGGCATTCCAACGTGATCAAGAGACCCGGGAGGGGACCCCATGCGCCTCACGATGCCGACCACCGCCATCGAAGGAACCCAGCTCACCGTCATGCCGTTCCGCGAAGACGCGGTCATCGGAACCATGTCCGTTCCGGCCCTCGTCCAGCTCGTGCCGTCGCCGCGGGCCGAGGAGGACCCGAAGAAACTCAAGGCCGCCTCGGGGCTCGTCCGGCGCCACGCCGAGCTGCGATCCACGGTGCAGCGGACCTTGAAGTCCTCGCAGAAGGGAAAGAACGTCGGGCCGTACGCCGAGTACATCGCCGACGGCCTCAAGGGGGAGCTCGGCGCCGCCTGGTCCACTCCGCCGATCACCCTGTGGCACGCCGGACCGCTCGCTGCCGTCAGCGACGAACTCGTACCGGCCAGCGGCCTGCGTACGCTCACTGTCGCTCCCGGCACGATGGTCATCGCCATCGACGGCGAGACCCAGGCCACCGCCTGGCACGACCTCTACGACGATCCCGAGACGTACGGCCTCACTCACGCCGAACTCGCGCAGGTACGGATCCCGTTCGAGCTGTACGTCGACCTCGCCCCGGCCGACGCGCGGCAGATCTTCTACGACCGCAACGTCCAGGGCGTCGCCGTCGCCAAGAACCTCGCCATGTCGATGGACCAGCGGGACTTCGGCACCCGGCTCGCTCATCTCGTCGCCGACTCCGTGAAGTTCGAGATCGACGGGAAGCGCGTACCTTTCGGCCGGCTGGTGAATGCCAGCAAGCGGCAGGTCTCGCGGAGCGACCGCGAGCTCATCACGCTCTCGGCGTTGCGGGCGCTGGTCGTAGCCACCGTTTACGGGCGGGGTGGCCTGTCGCGTTCCGCCGAGACCGTCCACGAGGACGAACTGCCCACGGGTATGCGGCCCGAGCAGGTGGAAGCGGTCGTCGTACCGCTGCTCGCACGGCTGATCTCTGACCGCGAGGAGCACTTCACGGACCGCAGCGCTCTCACGGCGCCCGCTGTCCTCGCCGGCGTGGGGATCGCCGCCCACCAGGTCCTGCCATGGAGCGACCCAGCCTCCGCCCTCGACGCCGACCAGCTCGACGGGCTGCTCGCCGGCATCCGGTGGGAGCGCGAGGCGGCGTACTGGGACGGCGTCGCCGCCAAGGCCGGTGCGTCCGGGCGCCTCAACTTCAGCGGCGGCGTCAAGGACTCCGGCGGCCGGGTGGCCGACGCCATCCTCTACCCGGCCACGGAGGCCGGGCGGAAGATCCGCGGGCTGCGGTCTTGATCGATACGCGAGCAGGCATCTCCGAACCCGATCGAGCCGCACGGAAAGTACTTCGAGACAAACCGCCGTCCAGAATGGGGGAGGGCGGGCTGAGCGGTCGTCGGGTATCGCTCCGCGGAGGCTGCATGCGTAGCCGTCACTCAGTGTTTCTGCCGGTAGTTGATGACGTATCCCTACAGTGGCGGGATTGCCCTGCCTTACGATCAGGACGATCACCGTGAGCGGACTGCCGGGGGGAATCGGCCGTGCACGGACCAAGGGGGGAGGACAGCGCGAATGACGACGGAACCCAAGGCCACAGTGGACCTTGAGGAGCTGAAGCGTGCGGAACTCGAGCGCCGCGAGCAGCGTCGCTTGGCCCGCGAGCGCGGTGCCGTTGCGCCGCTGCACGCACGGCGCCGAGACACCCACAGCCGGACTGCTCCGGGTATCGAAGGAGCGACCCCCGTCACGGGCGCAGTCGCCTCAGAACCACGCGAGGAGCACGTGCCGGTGCAGCTGCCGGCGCGAGTCACCCACGTGCTGCGACGAGTGGCGGACGAGATCGGAGACACCGGCAGCCTCGACGATGCGTTGACGCGAGCTGCTTGGGCCACGGATCCCTTGGCAGCCACTGCTTCCGTTGCCGTCGAAATGCTGTGCCAGGCACCGCCCTTGTCCGCCTTGGGGCATCTCATCGATCTGGCCGCCGGAGGCCTGCCCGTCCTCACCGAGGACGAGCGCCTGCGCGCCGAGGCGGTCTGCTCCGGCCGACTCCCTGCGCCCGAGACGCAGCCCGACGCGATCGACGCCTGGCAACTGCACTTGGAGGCCGTCGAAGCACACGGCCGCGCCGTGCTCTCGACTGCCGCTTGGCAACGGCTTGTTGAACGGGTGCCGCTCCCTGTCGTGGACGATCTCATCGACCGAGGCGCTCTGCAGCGTCACACAGCGCCGCAGACCTGGCCAGAACAGAGCGACCGCGTACGGTACGTGACAGCACGTCTGGACCCCGCCGAACTCAGTGACGCCGACGTCGAAGCTCTGGAGTGGCGCGACGAGCAGTGTCGCCGGATCCTTCGGGCGGGCGGCACCGTGGGCGCCGCCCACGGTCGGTACGAAGAGTGGAGCCTCAGGTCTGCCCTGCTCGGCGGCGACGTCTCGGTCCTGGACCGCATCGAACCGTCCGCGGAACGGGAACTTCCCCTGGACCTGGCCGACCTCGTGCAGTCCCTGCGCGGCGTTCGGCAAGGTGGCCCCGTGGACGGTCGGCTGGGACATGACCGGGCACTGTTCGGTCTGCTGGAGGACTCCGTTCCCGACGACCGTCTGATGTCGGGCAGCACGGCGTTCCACTACTGGGCCGGGACACGGCGCATGTACCGGCTCCTGGACGACCTGCACTGGGCCATGGCCTGCGAGCCCGAGCAGACGGAGGACGTGGGGCGCGCGACCCACCAGCAGGCCGCGGCTCTGCGCAACCCGGGCACCCGGGGGGCAGCCGGAACGGCTGACCGAGAGGCACGAGCCGTGCAGGCGTATCTGTACTTCCTGAACGCTCGTCCCGGCGACCGGGACCGGCTCGATCGGGGCATCGGCCTCTTGGAAGACGTACTGAAGCGGGGCGGTGCCCGGCGTGGCGGTGTGGAGGGGCGACAGCGGCGTCGCATGAAGGACCTGAGCGAACTTCTGCAGTCCCTGAGGCTCAAGTCGAAACCGCGCGACATCCTCAACCCCTATTTCGCCCTCTGTGTCGAACACGGTTCGACGGAGTGGGGGCAGGGGTGGCGCGATCTGCGCAGACAGGTCGCGGTGGAACAACTCGAATACGTCAACGGTGCCAAGGACCGGATCCGACGTATCGAGACGGCGCGACGTCTCGGCGACGACGCGGAGAAGCTGTACGAACTGCCGCTCAACGAGCGGTTCCTGTGGGTGCCGGACGACCGGAGTGAGCTACTCCAGCCTGGCCCACGGCCGTTGGACCGCCGGACCGGTGCCGGCACCGAACAGGAGAAGTCGTGGACCGCCACCGAGGCGGCCCGGGAGATCATCGGCCGCTGTGCCGGAACACTGAGGAACGACCACTGATGCCCCCGAAGAAGAAGTCCCAGAAGCCGCCGGTTGAGCCGCGGATCATCAAAGAGTTCGAGGGGGTGCGCAGCAAGCCACGCAGAGGCGGCAGTCGCCCGACTCGGCCTCGTGGCGAGGAAGCGCAGCCGCAGCGTCGGGACCAGAGCGCTCCGCGTCGCACGAACCGGGGAGGACGGGCTGACAGCGGTGGTCCCGAGAGGACGAACCAGGACAGGCCTCAGGAGTCCGTGGCAGCTGGGCCTTTGGTCGACCCTCGCTCGGATCCGGAAGTCATGTTCCGGATTCTGAGCGACAAGATCGGGGCCAAAGTCGACCGTGCGGCCATGAAGGCTGGTGCGAGTGCGGCTCAGGAAGTCAGCAGGAGACTGACCGCCGAGCTGGACGCGGCCATCGCGGGAGCCCAGTCCACCGCCGGCAAGATGGGCGCCCTCGTGCAGCAGGCCGTACAGGCAGCGGTGGACGAGGCACTGCGTACCGCCGTACTCAACGCGACTCGTGTGCACGAGGAACACCTGGCGCAGCTGGCGTTGATCGACCGCACGGTCCAGACGACACGTGACCTCTCTGCGGTGGAGCTGCGTGTCGAGGAGGAGATGCGGCGCTCCGGACTGACGAGGATCAACGCTGCCGACCCCGATGTCTTCAACCTGGTCAACCCGGCCGAACACGAGGGCAGCACCGCCTACGAGGTCGTGGCCCCGGCGTACGCGGACAGCACCGGGAGGGTCGTCCACCGGGGTGAGATGCGACGGTTGCCGTTGAGGCCCTCCGGGTCGGCTGACGCCGGGGAGGGGAACCGATGACGTTCGGCATCGACTTCGGAACGAGCAACTCCGTTGTGGCCCGGTGGACCGGCAGCGGAACCGAAGTGATCCGGGTGGACAGCGCAGCACTGCCCGCCGATTGGAACAGGCCGGGTTTCGACGAACTCTTTCCGTCTGTCGTAGCCCTGCGGGACATCCAGCGGACCCTTTGCTTCGGCTGGTCGGCCAAGTGCGATACGGCGCAACCCCAGGACGCGGTCAAGCGCATGCTCGCCTCTCGGCCCAGGGCCGCGGACGAAGGCGATGCTCTGCCTGTCGGAGCGATGCCGGAGGAGCACGAAGTCTGGCTGGGTGACGAGCCGTTCCGCAGTACGGCCGTCGCCGCAGCGATCTTCGAGCAGATGAGAACGGGGGTGCGGCGCAACCTCCGTGAGATGAACGAAGCGGTTGTCACCGTGCCGGCCAATGCCACGGGCGCCGCCCGGTACCGCACGAGAGCTGCGGCACGACTCGCCGGTATCAAGGTGAAGGCGCTGATCAATGAACCGACCGCCGCTGCGATCAGCTATGCCCACGACTTTCCCGGGGAGGGACGCTTCCTGGTATTCGACTGGGGTGGCGGCACGATCGACGTCACGATCCTCGAGCACTATGACGGCATCTTCGACGAGATGGCTTCGCGTGGCATCACCGCGTTGGGAGGCCTCGAGTTCGACGAGGAGCTGGTCAAGCTGGCCCTGTCCAAACTCGGCAGTCACCCGGCGAAACTGAGCCGTCTGGAGGCGCGCCGCTGGCGGCGCCATGTCGAGCTGACGAAGATCGTGTTGTCCCAGCCCGGGACGGACCAGGTGCTGTTCGAACCGCTGGGCGGCCACTCTCCCGTCGTCATCCATCGGGAGGAGTTCGAGCGAGCCGTTGCGCCTCTGGTACGACGTGCGCTGGTTCCCTTGGCGGAATGTCTTCAGGATGTAGGCCTGACAGCCGACGATCTGGACGCCGTACTGATGATCGGCGGCACGTCGCAGATCCCTCTGGTACGACGCGAGGTCGAGCGGGTCCTCGGGAGAGAGGTCGTTGACGCGCGCCTGTGCAAACCCATGACCGCCGTAGCCAGGGGCGCCGCCATTACCGCTGCGGAGATCGATGGTCTCGTTCCGGAAACCACGATTTCCGTGGCCACGAGCCACGATCTGGGCCTGTCGTTCGACGCGGGCGGCAGGCGTGGCTTCGCCACCCTGATTCCCCGCTACTCGACTCTGCCGGCTCGAGGTACGCGCAGTGCCATGCCTGCCGTCCGAGGAGCCTCCAAAGTGGTTCTGGAGATCGTCGAGGGTGACGGGAAGCGCGCCGCGGACGACGATCGGACGTTTCCGCTCGCCCGGCTGGAGTTGCCTGTGCTGCAGCCCCAGGCCGATCCGTCGAACAACGTCTTCGACGTCGACTACCACTACGACCGCAGTGGGATTCTGAAGGTACACGCCAAGGCCAGACACACCGGCACGGTCATCCTCGACGAGGAACTGGACTGCTTTGGCCCGGACGGCACGCCCATCGCTCAGGGGCTTGACCGAGAGTTGGAGCGACTGCTCAGGCGTATCGAGGAACCGGCGGCGCAGGCCACGATGCCCTCCCCACCTCCAGCCGAGGTGTCCGCTCATGAGCTGCTGCTTGAGTCCGATGAGCTCGACGACGATGCGACTCCGACCTTGGTGGTCGACGGACGGGGCATCATGACCGCCGGGCGCACGGCTGCTTCCCCTCGCCCTCCCAGCATGCGATTGCTCGGCTCGGCACTCGCGGAGGTCAGGCGTCGATACCCCAATCGTCGCGTCGTGACCGTGATCGGAAACGACCTGGTCGACGCCGTGGATTACGAGGAGCAGCACATCGTGGATCAGGCGGTGGCGGAGGGGCTCATCGTGACTGTTCCTTCGTCCTCGACGCAAGCGGTCCTGATCGTGGCGCAACAGCTGGACGCTGTGGTGGTGTCAATGGAAGATCTGACACGGCTGCGTGCCCCGCATCCTTGGGTGACGGAGAAGGGGCGGTTCGTGAAGCTCGCTCGCGTGGAGCGCAATTGGGTGTTCGTTTAGGCCACCGTTTGTGTACTGAGTCTGTGGGCGCCCCCGATGCCCGCGACTGGAGGCTGGACTGTGGGCATCGGGGGCGTGAGCCGAGTGGAGAACCTTGGGTCCGTTCCTCGCTCAGCAGTCCCGGAACTCCGGCGACTGATTCAGCACCTGCGACCGCACCGACGTGAACCGCCCGTACGTCTCACCGTCGCGGGACTCCGGCCGGAACGCCGCCACCCGGTGGCAGTTCTGGAAGGCGAGCGCCACCCCGAAGTGGCGCTCCAGGCTGCCGCGGATCGCGTCGCTGGCCAGGGCGCGCAGCAGCTGGCCGCGCTCCCGCTCGGACGGGGGAGGGGTCTGGTTGTCGGTGAATTCCGCCTGTCCGCCCTTCAGTTCGGCCGCGAGGGAGGCGACGAGGCCGTAGGCGTACGGCAGGGAGGTGCGGACGGTGTCCACGAAGTCCTCCTCGCGGATGTCACCGTGCTCGGCCTCGGCGAGAAGCTGGGGGGAGACGTCGAGAGACATGTGCTGGGATTCCTGTCCGGTTGTCGTGGGGTGAGGGGGCGGGCGAGGGGTCAGGCGAGGGCGGCGGGGCCCGGTACGAAGTCCGGGTCCACCTGTGCGGCGAGGTCGAGGCCGGTCGCCTTGTCCGCCCAGGCCCGCGCGTTGCGCAGGTGGAACTCGACGGCGTGACGGTGCTGCGTCGCCCAGTCCCTGGGGTGGGCGTCGACGGCCTCCTGCAGGATGGTCAGGGCGTGCCGGTTGTGCGGCTCGAGCGTGTCCAAGCCGCCCTCGGTACGGCCCTGTTCGGCCGAGCGCACCCAGGGGGAGTGCACCAGGTGCGTCAGGAGGTCGTCGCCGACGTGTTCCTTGAGGAACAGCAGGTCGTCCTCGCCGGTCACCTTGTTGCCGACCACGGCGACACGGATCCCGAACTCCCGGGCGTGGTCCCGGTACTGGCGGTACACCGAGACGCCCTTGCGGGTGGGTTCGGCCACCAGGAAGGTCATGTCGAAGCGGGTGAACAGGCCGGAGGCGAACGCGTCCGCGCCGGCCGTCATGTCGACGACGACGTACTCGCCGGGGCCGTCGACCAGGTGGTTGAGGTAGAGCTCCACGCCGCCGAGCTTGGAGTGGTAGCAGGCCACCCCGAGGTCGCTCTCGTCGAACTCGCCGGTCGCCATCATCGGCACCTCGCCCACCCGCCGGACGTGCCGCGCGTGCAGCTCGTCGTCGCCGAGCAGGCGCAGCAGGCGTGAGCCGGTGCCGGGCGGGGTCGTCTTGGTCATGGCCTCGCGGGAGGGGATGCGCGGGTTGGTGCCGCGCAGCAGCTCCTTGATCTTGTCGAGGTGAGCCCCGAGCGGAGGGGCGCCCAGGGGGCCGTCGTCCTGGCCGAGCGCCTCGGCCAGGTGCTGGTTGATGTCACCGTCGATGGCGAGGACCGGCGCGCCGGAGCCTGCCAGATGCCGGGTGAAGAGCGCCGACAGGGTGGTCTTGCCGCTGCCGCCCTTGCCGACGAACGCGATCCGCACTACCGCTCCACCTTTTTGAAAATGGATGTCATGTCGGTAGGTTGTAGGTGCGACTCGGGGGTGTCAAATCACGCCGCCGTCCGGGGCCGGCGGCAGGGGGCGTTGATCACCCTTCCCGCTTAATGCATATGATGTGCAAGTGCGTAACTACAGCATCAGGGCGGCCGGCCCGGACGACCTCGATGGTGCGCGAGCCGTCATGCTCGACACCGTCTACCGCGACTTCGGCACCGGGTACGTGCCCCGCTGGCACGCCGACATCGTCGACCCGGCCGCCGCCTACCTCGCCCCCGCCCGCCACACCCTGCTGGTCGCCGTCGACCCGGGCGACGCGGCCGTCGTGGCCACCGCCGCCCTCGACTCCCGCGGCCCGGCCCACCCGCCGAACCCCCGCCACCTCGCCGAGAGCTACCCCTGCGGCGAGACGGCGCAACTGCGCCGGGTGTACGTGCGCCCCGGGCACCGCAGGCGCGGCCTCGCCCGCCGCCTCGTCGACGACCTGCTCGCCTTCGCGGCCGCCGACGGCGGCTACCGTGCCGTCTACCTGCACACCGACCCGGCAGTGCCGGGCGCCGAGCCCTTCTGGCGGTCCCTCGGCAAGGTCGTCCACGACGAGCGCGAGGATCCCGGCGGCGGCAACGGCGTCGTCCACTTCGAGATCCCGCTGGGGCGGTGACCGCATGCGACGCCGCCACATACTCGGTTCCCTGCTGCTCGCCCCCCTCCTCACCGCCTGCTTCGCCTCCGGCGGCGGCAGCGACTCGCCGGGCGACGCGAAGGAAGGATCCCGGCTGCGGGTCGCCCTCGCCTTCCCGCCCGCCGAGAACCTCTCGCCGTACGGCGCCGACGCCACCATCCTCAGCCGCCTCGGTGTCACCGAGGGCCTCACCGCCCTCGACGCCAACGGCGCCGCCGCCCCCGCGCTCGCCCAGTCCTGGCGCCGCGAGAACGACCGCACCTGGGTGTTCACCCTGCGCGAGGCCACCTTCCAGGACGGCTCCGAGGTGACCCCCTCCGCCGTCGCCGCCGCCCTCACCCACGCCACCGAGGCCAAGCCCGCGCCCGCCGCCCTCTCCGGCGTCACGCTCACCGCCAGGGCCGGGAGCGGTGGCGCCGTACGCGTCACCACCGCCGCCCCCGACCCCGTCCTGCCCCTGCGCCTGGCCGGCCCGGGCCTCGCCGTCCTCTCCCCGAAGGCCTACGACGCCAACGGCCGCGTCGACCCGGTCGGCACCGCCACCGGACCCTTCGAACTGACCAAGGTCACCGGATCCACCTCGGCCGCCCTCGACCGGTACGACGACTACTGGGCCGGCCGCGCCCAGGCCTCCGGCGTCGACGTCCGCTTCATCGCCGACGGCACCGCCCGCGCCGGCGCCCTGCGCACCGGCGAGATCGACATCGCCGAGGCGGTCCCCGTCGCACAGGCCGCCACCCTGGACGAGGCCACCCGCAAGGAGACGGCCACCACCCGCACCACGAGCCTGCTCCTCAACTCCGGGACGGGTCCCTTCGAGGACGCCGGACTGCGCGCCGCCGCCCGCCGGGCCGTCGACACCTCCGCACTCGCCGACGGCGTCTACGAGGGGTACGCCGACCCCGGCGCCGGCATCTACGGACCCGCCGTGACCTGGGCCGAGGGCAAACGGCAGCAGCCCGCCGGACGCGCGAAGGCCGGCGACCCCGACGGCACGAAGATCACCCTCGCCACGTACGACAACCGGCCCGAACTGCCCGAAGTCGCCCAGGTGCTGAAGCAGCAGCTGGAGAAGGCCGGCTTCACCGTCACCCTGGAGGTGCGCGAGTACTCCCGCCTGGAGAGCGACGCGCTGGACGGCAGGTTCGACGCCTTCGTCCTCGCCCGCAACACCCTCGTCGACACCGGCGACCCCCTCGCGGTCCTCGCCGGCGACTACACCTGCGACGGCGGCTACAACATCGCGCAACTCTGCGACAAGGCCGTCGACCGGGCCGTCGCCCAGGCCGAGGGCGTCGCCGACACCGCACAACGCCAGAGCGCCGCCATGGCCGCCGAGGCCGCGGTCCTCGGCACCGACGCCGTCGTCCCGCTGGTCCACCAGCGCGTCATCACCGGTGTCGCCGACTCGGTCGGCGGCGTACTCCTCGACCCGTACGAGCGCACCCTCGTCGGCACCGGAACGCGGCGCTGAACCGTGCGACGCCACGTGGCCGCCCTCGTGTGGCGCGCCGCACTCGCGGCCGTCCTCGTCTGCGGCATCGGCCTGCTGCCCTGGCTGACACGGACCGACCCCGCGCTGACCGTCCTCAAGGCACGCTCGGCCGACCGCGACCCCACACCCCGGGTACTCGCGGACATCCGTTCCCAACTAGGCCTGGAACATGGCCCGTTGAGTCTGCTGGGACAGTGGCTCGGCGGGCTGTGGCGCGGGGACGCCGGACGGTCCTGGCTCTCCGGCGACGAGGTCACCCCCGCCGTGCTCCAGGCCCTGGGCGCATCCCTGCTGCTGATGGCGGTGGCCCTCGCGGTCGCCGCCCTCACCGCCGCCCTGATCTGCGCCCGCACCCTGTGGCTCGGCGCCCACCGACGCCTCGACGGCCGCCGCGCGGGAGGCGGCGGCTCGGCGGCACTCGCCGCGCTGCCCGAGTTCCTCACCGCATCCGTCCTCGCCACCGTCGTCGGCGTACAACTGGGCTGGCTGCCCGCCCTCGGCTGGTACGGACCCCAGTGGACGGTGCTGCCCGCCCTCGCCCTCGGCCTGCCCGCCGGCGCCGTCATCGGGCGGCTCCTCGACGACCTGCTGCCCGGCGCCTTCGCCGAACCCTGGGCCCTGGCGGCCGCCGCCCGCGGACTGCCGGGGCGCGGCATCGCCCGTCAGGCGGTCCGCCGCTGCCTGCCCGGACTGCTCCCCAACCTGGGCCTGTTCGTGGTCGGCCTGACAGGCGGTGCCGTCGCCGTGGAACAGATCTTCGACATCCCCGGCCTCGGCCGCACCACCCTCCAGGCCGCCCTCGCCCAGGACCTGCCCGTCCTGCAGGCCGGCACGCTGGCCATGGTCCTGCTGGCGGCGGCGACGGCCGCCCTCGCCGCCCTCGCGACCCGGCGCCTCGTCGGCCCGGCCCTGCGCGACGGCGCGCTGCCCTCACTCCACCGGCCATCGCCGCCCGTCCGCAGGATCCTGCCTTTTGCATACGGTGGACTGCTGACCGTCGTCATCGCGCTCGGCCTGCCCCGTGACCCGCTCACCCTGGACACCGGCGAACGTCTCCGACCGCCCTCCCGGACCCACCCCTTCGGCACCGACGCCCTCGGCCGGGACGTCCTCGCCCGGGTCGCCCACGGCGCCGTCGACACCCTGCTGCTCACCCTCGCGATCGGCGCGGCCGCGCTGCTCACCGGCGTGCTGCTCGGACTGGTGCCCCGGCTCTCGGGACCGCTCGTCGACACCGTCAACGCCGTCCCGCCCGTCCTCCTCGCGCTCCTGGTCACCGCCATCGCCGGCAGCGGGTCCGCCACACCCGCCCTCGCCGTGGGCGCCGTCGCCTGGGCACCCCTCGCCGCACACACCGCCGCGCTGCTGCGCCAGGAACGCGCCGCCCTCCACGTGACGGCCACCCGCGGCCTCGGCGCCGACCGCTGGTACCTCCTGCGCCACGAACTCCTGCCCGCCGCGCTCCCGCCCGTGACCCGCCACGCCCTGCTCCGCCTGCCCGGCATCGCCCTCGCCCTCGCCTCCCTCGCCTTCCTCGGCCTCGGCGCCCAGCCACCCGCCCCGGAGTGGGGCCTGCTCCTCGCCGAGAACCAGCCCTACGCCGAGCGCGCCCCCTGGGCGGTCCTCGCCCCGGCCGCCGTACTCGCCCTGCTCGGGGCGCTCGCGGTGACCTCGGCCGGCGGAGTGCGGCTGCCGAGGCGCACCCGGCCTCGTCCACCCCAGCCGCCGGCCGAGAAGCCGTCACCCGCGAAGGAATGGGTGGGAACCCGATGACCTCACTGCTGACGGGACGGCGACGCAAGACGCCCGGGGCACCCGGAGGCACCCGCCTCTCGCCCCTGCTGCGCCTGCTGATCCTCACCCAACTCGCCTTCAACGTCGGCTTCTTCGCCGTGCTGCCCTTCCTCTCCGAACACCTCGGACAGGCCATGGGCATGGCCGGCTGGCTCGTCGGCCTGGTGCTGGGCCTGCGGACCTTCAGCCAGCAGGGGCTGTTCGTGGTGGGTGGGGCGCTGGCCGACCGGTACGGCATCAGGCCGGTGGTGCTCGCGGGCTGTGTCCTGCGGATCGCGGGATTCGTCTGGCTCGGACTCGCCGGACAGACCTGGGCCGTCATCGGCGCCGTCCTGCTCATCGGGTTCGCCGCCGCCCTGTTCTCACCGGCGGTGGAGTCCGAGGTCGCCCGGCAGGCGGTGGCCTGGGAGGCGGCGGGCGGCGGCTCCCGTACCCGCGTCCTGGCCCTGTTCACGGTGGCCGGACAGGCGGGCGCGTTCGTCGGCCCGCTCCTGGGCGCACTGCTGCTGTCGGTGGACTTCCGCACGGTGTGCCTGGCCGGAGCCGGAATCTTCGTCCTCGTCCTCGCCGGCCACGCGTGGCTGCTGCCGCAGCACATCCCCGGCCGCGAACGCGTCCACGCCCGGGGCGGACTGGGGGCGTTGCTCCACAACCGCCGCTTCCTCGCGCTGTGCTGCGCGTACGGCGCCTACCTGCTCGCCTACAACCAGCTCTACCTCGCCCTCCCCGACGAGGTGCAGCGCGCGGCCGGCTCCCAGGCCCCGCTCGCCTGGCTGTTCGCCCTGTCGTCCCTGCTGGTCGTGACCGCCCAACTGCCCGTCACCCGCTGGGTGGGAGACCGCCTCGCCCTGCGCCGCTCCATGGCGACCGGACTGCTGCTGATCGCGGCCGGCTTCACGGTGGTGGCGCTCGCCCGGCCGGCGGCCTGGACCGGCACCCCGGGTCTGCTGCCCGCCGCCGGCTTCGTCGTCCTGCTCACCTTCGGGCAGATGCTCGTCGCCCCCGTCGCCCGGGCCTGGGTCCCCGACCTCGCCGGGGAAGGCCGACTCGGCCTGTACACGGGAGCGTTGTCCTCGGTGTCCGGCCTGATCGTCCTCGTCGGCAGCGCGGCGACGGGGATGCTGCTGGACAGCGGACTGCCGGCCGCGGTGCCGTGGCTGGTGCTGGCGGTCGTACCGGCTGCGGCGATCGGGCTGTTGCCGCGCAGATAGGGTCCGCGGGTCCGCGGGTCCGCCGCAGGGAAATCCAGGACATCCGGGTGGTGACGGACGACGTGATCGTCGGCGACCGAACGCCGTCGACGGTATACCGCATGCCGTACGGCTACTGCCGACGGTATACCGGATACCGCAGATTCAGGACGCCACCGGCTCCGGCCGCGCCACCAATTCCAGCATCTCCGCCACGGCGACCGTCTGCGAGCGCGAGGTCCGCCACAGCCACAGGATGTCCCGGCCGAACGACCACACCAGCAGCGCCAGCGCCGTCGCGACGACCGCGAACGTCCCGGCGTACGGCAGGAGGCCGGAGGCGGCGAGCAGGAGGAGGACGCCCTGGAGCGCGGCGACCGTCTTGCGGGCCGTGCTCGGGGGGAGCGGGGCGTTGAGCCAGGGCAGGGCGCGGGCCGCGGCGACGAAGGCGTAGCGCATGACGCCGATCAGGAGGACCCACGGGCCGAGGGCCATCGCGACGTACACGCTGAGCACCAGGATCAGGAACGCGTCGACCTCCATGTCGAAGCGGGCGCCCAGGGGCGTCGAGGTGCCCGTACGGCGGGCGACCTTGCCGTCCACGCCGTCGAGGATCAGTGCCACCGCCGTGAGGCCGACGAACAGCGTCACCGGCGGTGAGCTTTCGAAGGAGTCCGCGACCAGTGCGGTCACCGCGCCGACCAGGGTCGCCCGCCCGAGGGTGACCCGGTTGGCCGGGCCGAACGAGCGCAGGCGGGAGCGGTGCAGGGCTCGGGAGAGGACCGCCCAGGTGGCGATGGCGAAGGCGAGGCCGGTGAGCCAGCCCGCCGGCCCCATGCCGATCGCCGTGCCGAGCAGGGCCAGCAGCAGGATCTGCAGGCCCGCTCCCACCGCGGTCTCCTGCTGGACCAGCCTTGCGTCGTAAGTGTTGTTCAGGGCCACCGCACATTCCTCCGGCCAGGTGACAGAGTGGATCAAGGCCGCGTACTGTGCGCGACCTGTGCACACCTCGGTACGTGAACAGCTTCCCGATCGTTCAGGAGGATGCCGATGAAGCGCGCCGCACGTGCGTTCTGGCTCAGCTCCCCGGGCCGTGGCGAGATACGGGAGACGGCCCTGCCGGACCCCGCCGGGGACGAAGTCGTCGTCCGCTCGCTGTACTCCGGGGTCAGCCGGGGCACGGAGACCCTCGTGTTCCGGGGAGGGGTGCCCGAGAGCCAGTACGCGGCCATGCGGGCACCGTTCCAGGAGGGCGACTTCCCCGGGCCGGTGAAGTACGGCTACCTCAATGTGGGTCTGGTGGAGGAGGGGCCGGCGGACCTCGTCGGGCGGACCGTCTTCTGTCTGTATCCGCATCAGACGCGGTACGTCGTCCCGGTGGACGCGGTGACGGTCGTACCGCCGTCCGTGCCCGCCGAACGGGCTGTCCTCGCCGGCACCGTCGAGACCGCCGTGAACGCCCTGTGGGACGCGGCGCCGCTGGTCGGTGACCGGATCGCGGTGGTCGGCGGCGGCATGGTGGGCAGTTCGGTGGCCGCCCTGCTGGCCCGCTTCCCCGGCGTCCGCGTCCAGTTGGTGGACGCCGATCCGGCCCGCGCCAAGACCGCCGAGGCCCTCGGCGTCGACTTCGCCTCGCCCCAGGACGCGCTCGGCGACTGCGACCTCGTCGTGCACGCCAGTGCCACCGAGCAAGGTCTCGCCCGCTCCCTGGAGTTGCTGACCGCCGAGGGCACCGTCCTCGAACTGAGCTGGTACGGCGACCGGCAGGTCAGCCTCCCGCTCGGCGAGGCCTTCCACTCCCGGCGGCTGGTCATCCGCAGCAGCCAGGTCGGCTCCGTGTCACCCGCCCGCCGCTCCAGCCGGACGTACGCCGACCGGCTCGCCGTCGCCCTGGATCTGCTCGCGGACCCGGCGCTCGACGCCCTCGTCACGGGGGAGAGCGGCTTCGGTCAACTGCCGGACGTGCTGCCGCGCCTGGCCTCCGGCGAGATCCCGGCCCTGTGCCACCGGGTCCGCTACGACGAGGACGAGTGAACGGGCGGCACACGGGTTCCCTCCCGTACGCCCTGCCTCAGGCGCAAGAGCGCCTGACCTGAGAAAAGAGTGGAAGGAGGCTGAACAACGGGGGGTGAGGAGCCGTACTACACGGCATCCCCCGGCAGGGATCAGCGGGGGACAAGACGCGCCGCACCTGGAGGGTCGTCCGTTGTTCAGCATCACCGTCCGCGATCACATCATGATCGCCCACAGCTTCCGCGGCGAGGTCTTCGGACCCGCGCAGCGCCTGCACGGAGCGACGTTCCTGGTGGACGCCACGTTCCGGCGCGAGCAGCTGGACGACGACAACATCGTCGTCGACATCGGACTCGCCACACAGGAACTGGGCGCCGTAGTCAGCGAGCTGAACTACCGGAACCTCGACAACGAGCCCGACTTCGCCGGAGTCAACACCTCCACGGAGTTCCTGGCCAAGGTCATCGCGGACCGGCTCGCCGAGCGGATCCACAAGGGCGCGCTCGGCGAGGGCGCCAAGGGCCTGGCGGGTCTCACCGTCGCGCTGCACGAGTCGCATGTCGCCTGGGCGAGTTACGAGCGTGCCCTGTGACCGACACGACGATGGAGCGGTCGACGGCCGCCACCACGGCGCTCGACTACGTGCCCGTGCAGCACTCCGCTCTCAAGAACGCGGAGATCATTCCGATGTCCCTGCGCTCCGTGCACTTCGTCCTGCCGGGCGGCGTGGACGACCCGACCGCGCCCAGCGGCGGCAACGCCTACGACCGGCGCGTGAGCCTGGACCTGCACGGCTTCGGCTGGCAGGTGCACCAGCACGCGGTGCCCGGCGAGTGGCCCCGCCCGGGAGCGGCGGCCCGTGCGCAACTCGCGCAGACTCTGCGGGACCTGCCGGACGGGGCCGTCGTCCTCCTGGACGGGCTGGTCGCCTGCGGTGTCCCGGAGATCGTCGTCCCCGAGACGGAGCGGCTGAGCCTGGCCGTCCTCGTCCACCTCCCGCTCGGTGACGAGACGGGACTGGACCCGGCGGTGGCGGCGGAACTGGACGCGCGGGAACGCACCGTCCTGCGGGCCGTCCCCGCCGTCATCGCCACCAGCGACTGGGCGGTCCGCCGCCTCGTCTCCCACCACGGCCTGGCCCCCGACCGGGTCCATGTCGCCGCCCCCGGCGCCGACATCGCCCCCCTCGCCTCCGGCACCGACGGCGTGTCCCGGCTGCTGTGCGTCGCCGCCGTGACCCCGCGCAAGGGTCAGCACCGGCTGGTGGAGGCACTGGCAGGGGTGACCGACCTGCCGTGGAGCTGCGTCTGCGTCGGCGGACTCGCGCAGGACCCGCAGTACGTCGCCGGCCTCAGAATGCTGATCCAGAAGTACGGCCTCCAGGACCGCCTGCACCTGGCGGGCCCGCAGTCCGGCGCCGAACTCGACGCCAGCTACAACGCGGCCGACCTCATGGTCCTCACCTCCTACGCCGAGACGTACGGCATGGCGGTCACCGAGGCCCTCGCGCGGGGCATCCCCGTGCTGGCCACGGACGTCGGCGGTCTGCCCGAGGCGGTCGGCCGCGCTCCCGACGGCGGTGTGCCCGGCATCCTCGTCCCGCCGGAGGACCCGGCCGCCCTCGCCTCGGAACTGCGCGGCTGGTTCGGCGAGGCGGACGTACGACGCCGGCTGAAGGCGGCTGCCCGGGGCCGGCGGTCCGCCCTGGGCGGCTGGGCGGCGACGGCCCGCAGCCTGGCCGTCGTTCTGGGACGACTGCCCGGCGAACCCAGGAGGGTGGCATGAGGAGGACGGCAATGACACAGCAGGCGGGGATGATTCCGACGCAGCTCGGCCCCGAGGAGGCCGTCGAGTCGAGGGATTTCGTGGCCGCCGGTCCTGGAGGAACGTCAATGGAAGTCCCTGCCCCTGCCCCTGCCCCTGCCCCTGCCCCCGTCACCGGATCCGGGGAGGGCCCCGGCGAGGCCGGACACGTCATCGCCGGCGCGGGCCCCACCCTGCGCCCCGGTGAGCGTCCCACCGTGCGGCTGCGGGACGCCGGGCCCGACGACCCGCCGCGGTACGCCCCCGAGTGGCTGGAGCTGCGGGAGGGCGCCGACGCCGCCGCGCGGGCGGCCGAGCTGATCGATCCGCTGCGGATCCGGCTCGCGAACCTGCCGGGCAGGGCCGGGACCGTCGTCCACGACCTGGGCTGCGGTACCGGCTCGATGGGCCGCTGGCTGGCCCCGCGCCTGGACGGCGCCCAGCACTGGATCCTGCACGACCGCGACCCCTACCTCCTGCACTTCGCCGCCGTGGCCTCCCCGCGGGCCGGCGCCGACGGCAGCCGCGTCTCGGCCGAGACCCGCCGCGGGGACGTCGGCCTGCTCACCCCGGACGCCCTCGCCGGCGCCTCCCTGGTGACGGCGTCCGCGCTGCTCGACGTCCTCACCCGCGAGGAGATCGACACCCTCGCCGACGCCTGCACCGGAGCGGGCTGCCCGGCCCTGCTGACGCTGTCCGTGGCCGGCCGCGTGGACCTCAGCCCGTCCCACCCGCTCGACGCGGAGATCGCCGACGCGTTCAACGACCACCAGCGCCAGGGCGGCCTGCTCGGCCCGGACGCCGTCACCGCGGCGTGCGAGGCGTTCTCCGAGCGCGGCGCGACGGTACGGCTGCACCCGAGCCCGTGGCGCCTGGGCCCGGCCGAGGCGGAGCTGACCGCCCAGTGGCTGCGCGGCTGGGTCGGCGCGGCCGTGGAACAGCGCCCCGAACTGCGCGAACGCGCCGACCGCTATCTGCAGGAACGCCTGGTGGCCTGCGCGGCGGGCGAGTTGCGGGTCGTGGTCCACCACACCGACCTGCTGGCACTGTCCCGGCCGACGGGCGGAGCGTCATGAGTGTGGAGACGGTACGGACTTGGGCCGGGCTGCCCGGCATCGAGCCGCGGGCGCGGCACACGGACGTGGTCGTGGCGCCCGCCCTGGCCGGCGGCACGCCGGCGGCTCCCACGGGTGCGGCCGTCTCCGAGGACCGTATCGGCGTGATCGTGTCGGCACCCCGGCCCGGCGCCGCCCGCGCCTTGTTCTCCCGGTTCTCCCGGTTCTTCCGCTTCGACTCCCGGGCCCTGCGCACCCACTTCGGGACCGTGGCGGGCGTGGCCATCCTCTCCGTGCTTCTCTGGCGCCTCGGTACCGGCGTCTTCCTGGACGGCCTGCGCCGGATCGACGGCGTGACGCTGCTCGTGGCGCTCGGGATCGGCCTCGTCACCACCGTGTTCAGCGCCTGGCGCTGGCAGTTGGTGGCCCGTGGTCTGCGCATCCGGCTGCCGCTCGGCCCGGCCGTCGCCGACTATTACCGTGCGCTGTTTCTGAACGCCGCCCTGCCCGGCGGCGTCCTGGGGGACGTCCACCGGGCGGTACGGCACGGGCAGAGCACCGGTGACCTGGGCCGCGGGGTCCGCTCGGTCGTCATCGAACGGGCCGCGGGACAGGTCGTCCTGGCCGTCGTCGGCGTCGCCGTGCTGCTGACGATGCCGTCGCCGGTCATGGCAGAGGTCCGGCACTTCGCGCCCCTGATCGCGTTCGCCGCGCTGGGCGCCCTCGCCGTCGTCCTGGCCCTGCGGCCGAACCGGGCCCCCTCACGCCGGGAACGGGCGCTGCGCACGAGCTTCGGCGAGGCCCGCGAAGGGCTGCTGTCGCGCCGCAACGGGCCCGGTGTCGCGCTCTCCTCCGCCGTCGTCCTGGCGGGCCACCTCGGGATGTTCGTCGTCGCCGCCCGCGTCGCCGGATCCGCCGCCTCGGCCGCCGTACTGCTGCCGCTCGCGGTCCTCGCCCTGCTCGCCATGAGCCTCCCGCTCAACGTCGGCGGCTGGGGCCCCCGGGAGGGCGTCACCGCCTGGGCGTTCGGCGCCGCCGGACTGGGCGCGAGCAACGGCCTCGCGGTCGCGGTCGTGTACGGGGTGCTGAGCTTCGTGGCGAGCCTGCCGGGCGTCCTGGTGCTCGTCGTCCGCTGGTACGCCGGCCTGCGTGCCGGGGCGGGAAACGACAGCGGGGCCCAGGCCGTCGCAGCGGACCCGGAACCCCGTCACACGTCCCCGGCCCACTCCGTTCGCTCGCTGCCGGTCAGCATCGAGAAATACGTGCCGAATGATTCCGCGAGGCTCGCGAGGAGCACCTTCCCCTTTTCCGCGGAGCCCAGCGAGGGGCGGCCGATGACACCCGAATCGGTATAGCCGGACATACCGAGGGTCAGGAGATGACGACGGTCGTCCGCGACGAAATCGGAGGTCTCATAGCCGGGTCGGACACATTCGGGATGAGCGTGCAGAAGAATGGAGGTCTCTATTTCTCCCGCGTGCATGTCGGTGAGCAGCGAAGTGGCCACCCCTGCCCGCTCCCGCGCCGCCTCCCAGTCCTCCGCGGCCGGGAAGAGGGCCATCCGCTCACCCCGCGCGGAGGATTCCTGAACGACGTTGCCCAGCACGTAGTTCCCGCCGTGTCCGTTGACCACCACCAGGGTGTCGACGCCGGAGCGGCGAAGCGAAGCCGCTATGTCCCGTACCACCGCGTGAAGGGTGACGGAGGAAATGCTGACGGTTCCCGGCCAGGCCGCGTGCTCGTGCGAACAGGAGATCGTCACCGGAGGCAGGAGGTGCACCGGGTACGCCGCGGCGATCTCCCGGGCGACGGCACAGGCGACCAGCGTGTCGGTCGCCAGCGGAAGGTACGCACCGTGCTGCTCGAAGCTCCCGACCGGAAGGACGGCCACCTGCGTTGAGACGTCCGCGCCTCGCGTCCGTACGTCTTCGGTAGTGTCCGCCGGCACCAGACCGTACGCAGCCGACCGTATTCCCGAACCACTCATCTTTTCCCGGCCTTTCGTCTCTGCTTAGGAACCAGATCATGACAGATAAAATTGGCGTGCTCGGCAAGAAGTCGCCACAGCGCACCGGTGTGGAACGCGTGGTGAATGCCCCGCTGCCCACCGTGTACGGGAAATTCCAGGCGGTCGGCTACCTCGATCACGACCGCGGTGACGAACAAGTGGCCCTGGTCTACGGTGAGATCGGCACGGACGACGTCCTGACCCGCCTGCATTCCGAGTGCCTGACCGGTGACGCCTTCGGTTCCCAGCACTGCGAGTGCGGCGACCAGCTCGCCTCCGCGCTGCGCGCGGTCGTCGCCGAGGGCAGCGGCGTCGTCGTCTACCTCAGAGGGCATGAAGGCCGCGGCATCGGACTGCTCGGCAAACTGCGGGCGATGGCGCTGCAGGCGGAGGGCCTGGACACCGTCGAGGCGAACCTGGCGCTCGGCCTGCCGGTGGACTCCCGCGACTACGGCGTCGCCGCCGGGATCCTGCACGACCTGGGCGTGAACTCGGTCCGCCTGATGTCGAACAACCCGCGCAAGCGCGAGGCGCTGGTGCGGCACGGCATCGAGGTCGCCGAGACGGTGCCGCTCCTGATACCGCCGTGCGAGAACAACATCACCTATCTGCGGACGAAGCGGGAGCGGCTGGACCACCATCTGCCCCATCTGGACGCGGTGGCGCACCTGTCCTGATTCCCGGGCGGCGAGCGGGGACAGGAAGAGGGAATGACCGACGACGTCCTCTTCCTCTCCGGGCGGCAGGTGGCGCGCCTCCTCGGCGCCGACGCGGCGATCGCCTCGCAGCGCGCGGCCTTCACCGCGCTCGGCTCGGGCGGCGCCGACCTGCCCGGGAAGATCATGCATCCCAGCCGCTTCGACGACAGTGTCGTCTTCGCGTACGTCTCCAGGATGTCGGCGGACACCGGGGCGGTCGCGAAGTTCGGCAGTGTCAACCCGGGCAACGCGGCGGCCGGGCTGCCGACCGTGCACGCCGTCGTCACCGTGCTCGACCCGGTGACGGGCCGCCTCGCCGCCGTCATGGACGGCACGGCGGTGACGACCCTGCGCACGGCCGCCGCGAGCGCCGTCGCCGTCGACGCGCTGGCCGGCCCCGACGCCGCCGACCTGGCGGTCCTCGGCTCGGGCACCCAGGCCGTCGCCCATGTGCGGTCGATCGCCCGGGTGCGGGGGCTGAAGTCGGTACGACTGTGGAGCCCGACCCCGCGCCGCCGTACCCGTGCCGCCGAGATCCTTGGCGCCGAGCTGGGGCTGCCCGTCGAACCGGCCGACAGCGCCGAGGCGGCCGTGCGCGGGGCGTCGCTGGTCGCGGCCTGCACGCTCAGCGCCACACCCGTGGTGCGCGGACAGTGGCTGGACGCGGGGTGCACGGTCGTCAGCGTGGGGTCGTTCGAGCCCGGCCGTCGCGAGGTGGACGCCGAGGTCGTACGGCGGGCCATGGAGACCGGAGCCGTCGTGGTGGACGACCCGGAGACCGCGGCCGGGCACGCCGGGCCGGTCGTGGACGCCCTGCGGGAAGGGCTGTTGGCCCGCGGCGACCTGGTCTCGCTGGGCGAGGTGCTCACCGGGCGGCGCACCGCCCGGACGGGGCCCGGGGACGTCGTCTACTACAACAGCGTCGGCCTCGGCATCCAGGACGCGGCCGCCGCCTGGGCCGTCGTCGAGGCGGCGAAGGGGGAACGCCGGTGACGATGCGCGCGGGGGTCGTCGTGGTCGGCGGCGGGGTGATGGGCACGAGCATCGCCTGCCACCTGGCCCGGGCGGGCGTACCGGACGTGGTGCTGGTGGAGCGGGACGGGCGCACTTCGCGTGCTCCAGTTATGTGTCCGACGCGGTCCTGGAGCAGGTGCCCGCGGCCGCGCGGGCCGGTGTCGTCGTCCTCACCGAGGCCGGTCTCGACCCGGGCATCGACCACCTCTTCGCGCACAGCCTCGTCGCCCGCGCCCGGGAGGCGATCGGCGCCGGCACGCCGGCCTCCTACAGCCTTACCTCCTACTGCGGCGGCGTACCCGCCGTCCCGAACGACTTCCGCTACCGGTTCAGCTGGGCCCCCGCGGGGGTGCTCGGTGCCCTGCGCTCGCCCGCGCGTTACGTGGAGGACGGCGCCGAGACCACCGCCGACCGGCCCTGGGAGGCGACCCGGCGGCACATCATCGGCGGCGAGACCTTCGAGGTCTACCCCAACCGCGACAGCGTCCCCTTCGTCGAGCAGTACGGTCTGCCGCCGGCCTGGAAGCCCCGCACCTTCGTCCGCGGCACCCTGCGCCTGGACGGCTGGCTGCGCGCCTGGGACGGCGTCTTCGCCGAGCTGCGGACCGGCGACGACGCCAGGATCGCCGCCCTCGCCCGGGAGCTGGCCGCGACCTACCCGACCACCGACGCGGACCGCGACCGGGTCGTCCTCGCCGTGTCGCTGGACGTGCGCGGCGGCGCTGGACGGGACTGGTCGGGCGGCTACTTCCTGGACCTGGTGGGGGACGAGGAGGAGAGCGCCATGGCCCGCTGCGTCTCCCGCCCCCTCGCCCTCGGCGTCCGGCACATCCTGGACGGCTCCCTGCCCCCCGGCCTCGGCCGCGCCGCCGAGACGGCGGCCCGCTCCGAGCAGTGGCTGGCCGAACTCGCCCGGGAGGGCGTCCACTTCAGCCTTCGGGTCGATCAGTAGAAAACGGGCGCCCCCCGTCCGACCACACCCCCATGACAGCCTCTAGGCGTCGACGGCCTCGTGCACCAGCCGCTTCAGATCCGGGAAGATCGTGTGCGAACTCCTGGGCCGAACCTGCGTCATGAACTGCACGGTCAGATCCCGGCTCGGGTCGACCCAGAACGTCGTGGTCGCGACGCCGCTCCAGCCGTACGTCCCCATTCCCGAGGGCGCCTGCGTGCGGGCCGGGTCGATCACCACGGAGAGACTGAGGCCGAAGCCGACGCCGTCGTTGCCGCGTTCGTCGTGCGCGGGGCGGCTGCCGAAGGCGCGCAGGTCGGCGCCGCCCGGGAGGTGGTTGGACGTCATGAGGTCCACCGTCTCGGGGGCGAGTAGGCGGATGCCGTCGAGCTCGCCGCGGCGGCGCAGCAACTCCATGAAGCGGTGGACGTCGTGGGCGGAGGCCACCATGCCGCCGCTGCCGGACAGGAAACGCGGGCGGCCGCGCAGGGGCAGGCCCGGGATCGGCTCGATGCCGCCGCCGTCGGCGTCGCCGTACAGCTCGGCGAGCCTGCCCGCCTGGTCGTCGGTGACGTGGAAACCCGCGTCGGTCATCCCGAGCGGGCCGAAGACCCGCTCGGCGAAGAACGTGTCGAGCGGCTGCCCGGACACCACCTCGATGACCCGGCCCAGCACGTTGGAGGCGACCGAGTAGTTCCACTGCGTGCCGGGCTCGAACTGCAGCGGCAGGCGCGCGTACACGTCGGTCGTCTGGGCCAGGGTCGTGCCCGGCACCACCGACGACTCCAGGCCGGCCTCGCGGTAGAGGGCGTCGACGGGGTGCGTGTGGTAGAAGGCGAAGGTCAGGCCCGAGGTGTGGGTCATCAGGTGCCGTACTCGTATCGGACCCTCGGCCGGGCGGGTCACGGTGTCGGCGCCGGAGCCGCTCACGTACACCCGTGGTTCCGCGAAGGCCGGAAGGTACCGGTCGACCGGGTCGTCCAGCGACATCCGGCCCTCCTCCACCAGGATCAGCGCGGCGACCGCGGTGACCGGCTTGGTCATGGAGTAGATCCGCCACAGGGTGTCGGCCTCGACGGGCAGTCCGGCCGCGATGTCACGGTGGCCCTGCGCCGTGAGGTGGGCGACGCGTCCGCCGCGGGAGACCGCCACGAGGTAGCCGGGCAGCCGGCCCTCGTCGACATGGTGGGCGAAGTGCTGGTCGAGGCGGTCCAGCGCCTTCCCGTCCAGGCCGACCTCACCCGGGTCCACCTCTTGTCGCAGCAGTGCCATCGTTCTCCTCCGTCGCGTTCGTCGAGGTGCGATCCGGCCTACCCCGCCGCAACGACCTCAGACATCATCGTCGCGCAGGAACGGGCGAATGGTCCCCCCTCATGAGAATGATCGTCGATGGCGGTGAGGGCTTCTCCCACCAGGGCCCGCAGGCCATCGCCCGGGCGACGCCGGGAACCGGCGCGGCGCAGGAATACGAGGCTCGCCCGGACGAGTTGATCCAGGCATGACTCAGGACGCGCTGCTCCAGCTGCTCTCCGAAGGACACGGCGGGGTCCTGGTGACCCTCAAGCACGACGGCCGGCCCCAGCTGTCGAACGTCAGTCACGCCTACTACCCGGACGAGCGGACCATCCGGGTCTCGATCACCGACGACCGTGCCAAGACCCGCAATCTGCGCCGGGACCCGCGGGCGTCGTACCACGTGACCAGCGCCGACCGGTGGGCCTACACGGTCGCCGAGGGCACGGCCGACCTCACGCCGGTGGCGAAGGATCCGTACGACGCGACGGTGGAGGAGCTCGTCCGCCTCTACCGTGACGTCCAGGGAGAGCACCCGGACTGGGACGACTACCGGGCCGCGATGGTCCGCGACCGCCGCCTCGTGCTGCGGCTGCGGGTGGAGCGGGCGTACGGCATTCCCAAGCGGGGCGATCAGGGCTGAGCCCGAAGAGGCCGCCCCGCCGCCCGCCCCTGCCTCGCGGCGGGCCCCTGGCGGTTTCTCGGCCGGCGCCGGGCCCCCTCATCCCCCCGCCGTCTCAGTACCGGCGCTGTCTCCCGCCCCGCCTCACGCTCCGGCCCGCCGCCCCGGGAACCCGTGCGTCCGCGCCCCCGTCACGACGGCGAGTACCGGCACGAGCAGCGCCAGCACGCTCCACGGGAACGCCGTCGCACCGAACAGGCCGAGCAGGATTCCGCCCAGCACGCCGCCGCCCGCCATCGCCGCGTTCCACAGCGTGACCAGCATCGCCTGCGCCGCGTCCGCCTGGTCGCCGCCCGCGTCGGCCACGGCGGTCTGCAGCAGGGTGGGCGCTCCGCCCCAGCCGAGCCCCCACAGCGCGGCCGCCACGTGGACGAGGGCCGGGCTGTCCGCGAAGACGGCGAGCAGAGCCGCCGCCGCCCCGACCAGCAGGACGCTCGCCAGGGTCAGCGCACGCAGCCGGCGGTCGATGCCGGCACCCACGATCCAGATGCTCACCAGGGACGCGGCACCGAACACGAGCAGCACCACGTCGGCCGAGCCGCCCATGCCGATGCGGTCCAGGAACGTGGCGATGTAGGCGTACAGAACGGTGTGTGCCAGCACGAACACCAAGGTCACGGACAGCACGGGTACGACACCGGGGACGGCCGGCGCCCGCACCATCGGGGCCCGGCGGCCCGCCTCCTGCCCGGGCACGTCCGGCACCAGCAGCGCGATCCAGCCCAGCAGGACCACGGCGACCACGGTCATCAGCGCGAACGCGACCCGCCAGCCCAGCGCCCCGCCCAGGAACGTGCCCGCGGGCACCCCCAGCGACAGCGCCACCGGCACCCCCGCCATGACCACCGCGACCGCCCTGCCCTGCAACGGGGCGGGCACCAGCCGCCGGGCGTACCCGGCCAGCAGCGCCCAGGCGAGTCCGGCGGCGACACCCGCCATGAACCGGGCCACCATGGTCAGCGGATAGCTGCCCGACACGGTCGTGACGGTGTTGGCTGCGGCGAACCCCGCCATCGCCGCCAGCAGCAGCCGCTTGCGCCGCCATCCCGCGGTCGCCGCGGACAACGGGATCGCGGTGAGGGCCGTACCGACGGCGTAGACGGTCACTGCCTGCCCCGCCGCCGCTTCACCCACCGCGAGGTCCGCGCTCATCGCGGGCAGCAGGCCAGCGGGGAGGGTCTCGGTGAGGCTGGTGACGAAGACGGCGGTGGCCAGGGCGAGGAGGGCGGGCAGCGGGAGTTCGCGGCTTCGGGCCGTCCCGGCCCGCGGCGACGAGGTGTCGGTTCCGGTGTCAGAGGTCATGCGGGCAGGGTCGGCCTTGACACAGGTGTCAGATTCAAGGGCCTGCACGTCCGCGTGGCGGCTGAGCCTCCGTCATCTCCGCGCGCACCGGCCGCCCCTGAAACCGGCCGGTGCGCGCGGAGGTTCCTCCCCCCTCGGGGCCACGGTGGCCGCAGCGCACGCGGAGCTGTTGTTTTCTGCTCGTTTCGGCCGATGTTCTTGCCGGAAGCGTCGTCTGTCAACGGGGTGGGGGCGGTTGGGGCGGTGGGGGTGGGTCTCGGGCCCGGGGTGCAGCCCGGAAGCCGGCACATGACGTGTCCCCGGAACCAGGCGTGGCTCCGGGGACACGTGGAGGGCGGCGAAATCAGGCAGTCACCTTCTCCGGCTGGTGAGTCTCTGGGAGTGCGCGTTCGCCGAGCCGTTCCGTCGGGATCTTGTGGGTCTCGCGGGCCGTGAGGACGGCGATGACCGGCGGGACGCACAGCGCGGCGGTGAACAGGGCCACCGCCGACCAGTCGTCGCCGTCCGGTCCGGCGATCTGCGCGGCGAAGGTGACCGCGAAGCCGGCCACGGCGAAGCCGATCTGGGTGCCGATGGCCATGCCGGACAGGCGGACGCGGGTGGAGAACATCTCGCCGTAGAAGGAGGGCCAGACGCCGTTCGCGGCGCTGTAGACGACACCGAAGGTGACGATGCCGAGGATCAGGGTCAGCGGGTAGGAGCCCGTCGAGATGGACCACAGGTACAGGAACATCATCACCGCGCTGCCCGCGGCGCCGGCCAGGAAGACCGGGCGGCGGCCGATGCGGTCGGACAGGGTGGCCCACAGCGGGATCGCGGCGAGCGCGACGAGGTTGGCGAGCGCGCCCACCCACAGCATGGAGGAGCGGCTCATGCCGACCGAGTCGCTGGTCGCGTACGACAGTGCCCACACCGTGAAGATCGTGCTGACCGAGGCGATGAGGGCGCCCGCGATGACCCGCAGGACGTCCGCCCAGTGCTCGCGCAGCAGGATCGCCAGCGGCATCCTGACGACGCCCTCCTCGGCGGTCTGCTGGGCGAAGGCCGGGGTCTCGTCCAGCTTGCGGCGGATGACGAAGCCGACCACGGCGACCGCGACGCTCATCCAGAACGGGACCCGCCAGCCCCAGGACAGCAGCTGGTCGTCGGGCAGCGCGGCGACGGGGATGAAGACCAGGGTGGCGAGCAGCTGGCCGCCCTGGGTGCCGCTGAGTGTGAAGCTGGTGAAGAAGCCGCGGCGTTTTGGCGGCGCGTGCTCCAGGGACATGGAGTTGGCGCTGGCCTGCTCGCCGGCCGCCGAGATGCCCTGCAGGACGCGGCACAGGACCAGCAGGACGGGGGCGAGGGTGCCGACCTGGTCGCGGGTGGGCAGGCAGCCGATGAGGAACGTCGACACGCCCATCAGGATCAGCGTGAAGACCATGATCTTCTTGCGGCCGAGCTTGTCGCCGAAGTGCCCGAGGAAGAGCGCGCCGACCGGGCGGGCCGCGTAGGCGACGCCGAACGTGGCCAGTGACAGCAGGGTCGCGGTGGCCGGGTCGGACTCGTCGAAGAACACCTCGGGGAAGATCAGCGCTGCCGCGCTGCCGTAGATGAAGAAGTCGTAGTACTCCAGGGCGCTGCCGATCCAGGCCGCCGTGGCGGCTTTCTTCGGCTGGCCGGGCGGTGCGGCGGCGGGGACGGACACGGCGTGCTCCTTCGGGGGAACTCCGGCGCAGGCGGAGTGAGCGGAGGGGAGAGGGGCGGGGCCGGATCTTCGGCTAATTAACCCACTGGATAGTTAGTGCCGGTGGGTGGGATGTTGCGCCGACGTTTCCCGGGTGTCAAGAGGCCGTACCGAAGGATCTTCGTGCTCGGCGGCATCGTCGGGCCGGGGTGGCCTCAGTCCGCCGCGCGCTCCGCCGTCAGGTAGGCGATGACCATGTCGCCCAGCATCGCGCGGTAGTGCTCGCGCTGGGCGGGGTCGACCAGGTCGCGGCCGAACAGGGCGCCGAAGGTGTGCCGGTTGGCGACCCGGAAGAAGCAGAACGCGCTGATCATCGCGTGCAGGTCGACGGCGTCCACGTCGGCCGTGAACAGCCCCGACTTCTGCCCCTGCTCCAGGATCCGGCGGATCACGTCGAGGGCCGGCGAGCTGATCTTGCCGAGCTTCTCGGAGGCGGCGATGTGCACGGCCTCGTGGATGTTCTCGATGCTCACCAGGCGGATGAAGTCGGGGTGCTGCTCATGGTGGTCGAAGGTGACCTCCGCCAGGCGCCGGATGGCGGCGACCGGGTCCAGGTGTTCGACGTCCAGGCCCTGCTCGGCCTCGCGGATGACGGCGTAGGCCCGCTCGAGAACCGTTGTGAACAGCTGTTCCTTGCCGCCGAAGTAGTAGTAGATCATTCGCTTGGTGGTGCGGGTGCGGGCCGCGATCTCGTCCACGCGGGCTCCCGCGAAGCCGGCTCGGGCGAACTCCTGGGTCGCCACGTCGAGAATCTCGGCCTGGGTGCGCGCGGCGTCACGGATGCGCCCGCCTGTTCGTGCCGGTTCTTCGACGCTGGTCATCGTGTTCCTTCGGGCTACGGGGCAGTGCCGCAGATTGTAGAAGGAGGCCATCGCGAAGGGCGCCGATCACCGGGCGAGGGCTTCCCGCCGACCCGCGATGCTGATATAGCTAACGTACTAGTTCGTACATTGGTGAGCCGCTCAGGAGGTCCCGCGTGGTGCCCAAGGACTCGTATCTCGTCGGTCTGATCGGCTCCGGTATCGGTCCGTCGCTCAGTCCCGCGCTGCACGAGCGGGAGGCCGACCGTCAGGGTCTGCGCTATCTGTACCGGCTCATCGACATCGACGCCCTCGGTGTGCCGCCCGAGGGGGTGGGCGACCTGGTGCGGGCGGCCCGCGACCTGGGCTTCGACGGGCTCAACATCACGCACCCATGCAAGCAGCAGGTCATCCGGCACCTGGATGCCCTCGCCCCGCAGGCCGAAGCGCTGGGCGCGGTCAACACCGTCGTCTTCGGCGAGGACGGGCGGGCCGTCGGCCACAACACCGACGTCACCGGCTTCGCCGCCTCCTTCGCGCGCGGTCTGCCCGACGCGCCGCTGGAGCGGGTCGTGCAGCTGGGCGCGGGCGGTGCGGGCGCGGCCGTGGCCCATGCCACGCTCACGCTGGGCGCCGAGCGGGTCACGGTCGTGGACGCGATGCCCGAGCGGGCGGCCGCTCTCGCCGACTCCCTGAACCGCCACTTCGGCGAGGGCCGTGCGCTGGCAGCGGCCCCCGGCCGGCTGGCGGACCTGCTCGCACGGGCCGACGGCCTCGTCCACGCCACTCCCACCGGCATGGCCGCCCACCCCGGCCTGCCCTTCCCCGCCGGATTCCTCCACCCGGGCCTGTGGGTCGCGGAGGTGGTCTACCGCCCGCTGGAGACCGAACTGCTGCGTGGTGCCCGCGCGCTCGGCTGCGCCACGCTCGACGGCGGCGGGATGGCCGTCTTCCAGGCCGTGGACGCGTTCCGCCTGTTCACCGGAAGGGAACCCGACGCCGCGCGCATGCTCGCGGACATCGCGGAGCTGGCCGGCGCCGTCCCGGCACCGAAGTAGTCCGGGCGTTTCGCGGGACTTCGCGGGACTTCGCGGGACTTCGCGGGACATCGCAAACATCGGAAAGCATCGGGAAGACAGAGGTACCGACATGCGTACGTCCATCGCCACCGTCTCCCTCAGCGGATCCCTCACCGAGAAGCTGACGGCCGCCTCCCGGGCCGGCTTCGACGGCGTCGAGATCTTCGAGAACGACCTGCTGGCCAGCCCTCTCACCCCCGAGGAGATCCGCGCCCGCTGCGCCGACCTCGGCCTCACCATCGACCTCTACCAGCCGATGCGCGACATCGAGGCGGTGCCCGAGGACGAGTTCGCCCGCAACCTGCGCCGCGCCCGGCACAAGTTCGAGCTGATGAGCAGGCTCGGCGCCGACACCGTCCTCGTCTGCTCCAGCGTCTGTCCGCGCGCGGTGGACGACGACGCCCTCGCCGCCGCACACCTGTCCCAACTGGCCGCCCTCGCCCAGGACTTCGGCATCCGCGTCGCCTACGAAGCGCTCGCGTGGGGCCGGCACGTCAGCACGTACGACCACGCCTGGCACATCGTCGAAACGGCCGGCCACCCAACGCTCGGCACCTGTCTGGACAGCTTCCACATCCTCTCCCGCGGCTCCGACCCCAAGGGAATCGAGGACATCCCCGGCGAGAAGATCTTCTTCCTCCAACTGGCCGACGCCCCGCTGCTCGCGATGGACGTCCTGCAGTGGAGCCGCCACTACCGGTGCTTCCCCGGGCAGGGCGGCTTCGACGTCGCCGGGCTGGTACGCAGTGTCCTGCACACGGGATACGACGGTCCGCTCTCCCTCGAAGTCTTCAACGACGTCTTCCGCCAGGCCGAGGCCGGCCCCACGGCCGTGGACGCCCGGCGCTCCCTCCTGGTCCTCCAGGAGACGGTGGGCATTCAGGCGCCGCCCGCCTCGGTCGCGCCGACGGGTGTCGCCTTCGCCGAACTCGTGACCCTCGACGCCGAACCGCTGTCGGCACTGCTCAAAGCGCTGGGCTTCGCCCGCACGGCACGGCACCGCAGCAAGCCGGTCGACCTGTGGGAGCAGGGCGAGGCCCGTCTCCTGGTCAACACCGGGACGGCCGTGCGGCGGGACGGCACCCGGCTCGCCGCGATCGGGCTCAGGTCACCGGACCCGACGGCCGCCGCCCGCCGCGCCGAGGCCCTGCTGGCACCGGTCCTGCCCCGCCGCCGCGCCCTGGAGGACGCCCAGCTCGACGCGGTGCTCGCCCCCGACGGCACGGAGGTGTTCTTCTGCGCCTCGGACCGCCCCGAACATCCCGACTGGCGGGCGGACTTCGCGGACACCGAGGCCGTTCCCGCCGTACCGCGGCACGCCGCCCGCATCGACCATCTCGCCCTCACGCAGCCCTGGCACCACTTCGACGAGGCGACCCTCTTCCACCGCGGCGTCCTCGGCCTGCAGGCGCAGGAGAGCGTGGACGTCGCCGACCCCTACGGGCTGATGCGCAGCCGCGCCGTCACCAACGACGACGGCAGCGTCCGGATCGCCCTCACCGTCGGCGCGGCACCCACCGACGACACGGTCCACGCCCAGCACATCGCCCTGGCCACCGACGACGTGGTGGCGGCCGCCCGCCGCCTCGTCGAGGCCGGCGGCCGGCTGCTGCCGATCCCCGCGAACTACTACGACGACCTGGCGGCCCGGTACGAGTTCGCCGACGGCGAGCTGGAGACGTACCGCGAACTCGGCATCCTCTACGACCGTGACCCGCACGGCGAGTTCCGCCACTGCTACACGCCCACCATCGGCCGCGTCTTCTTCGAACTGGTCCAGCGCGACGGCGGCTACCGCGGCTACGGCGCCCAGAACGCCCCCGTCCGGCTCGCCGCCCAGCACGCGGTGCGGCGGTTCACTGGCGGCTGACGGTCCGGGACACGCCGGCGAAGACCGTCGTGGCCAGGATCCAGCCGGCGATCACCAGGGCGTACGACAGCGTCTGGTACGGGCCCTCGGGGGCGAAGGCGCTTTCCTGGCCGAAGGAGATCACCGGCAGCAGCAGGTCGAGCGTGTAGAACACCGGGTTGAAGTCCGGGGCCTCGGACGGCTTGAGCGGGCGCGGATGGTGCAGGGCGTACGTGACCGAGCCGATCGCCAGCAGGGACAGCAGCCACACGCAGGCGCGCAGCGGACGGAAGCCGTAGCCGACGGTGGCGTCCTGGACGTGGCCCCACAGGCGGCCGTACCAGGGGAGCGTGGTGCGGTGCCGGCGCTGCTTGGCGAGCTGGACGAGCCGGGCGGCCCGGTCGTCGCCGATGCGCAGATAGGCGGCGGTCAACTGTTCGTAGGCGTGCGGGACGTAGCCCTCGTCGTCGCGGTCCAGCATCGCCAGGCGGCGCGCGGCGGGTTCGTGGGGGGAGAGGGAGGCGTAGACGAGGCCGTTGAGGAGGACTCGTGCGGGCACCGCGTCCGCCTCCAGGAACAGTTCCTCGATCTGGGCACGGCGCAGGTTGAGGATGCCGTCCACGGGCGGGCCCTTGCGCAGCCACAGCTCCCCGATGGTGGCGCTGCTCGCCCGCAGCACCCCGTCTCCCGGGTTCGACAGATGGGCGTACGACAGGTCGAGGCGGCCCGAGATCCGAACGCCCCGCAGGCCGATCCAGCCGAGTGTGCGCACGCCCCGCAGGTGGACGTCGCCCTCCACGGCGAGGGTCTGCGCGTCGAGGACGATCTCGCCGGGGTGGCTGAGCCGGGCGTCGGTGAGGTTGATCGACCCGGCGACCGTGGCACCGTTGAGACGTACCTCCCCCTGCGCCCGCAGTCCGGGAGCCCACAGGTCGTCGCCGAGGGTCACCTGATTGAGCTGGAGGGCCGGCTCGTCGGTGTCCGACGCGGTGAACTCCCCGCGGTCCATGAACAGCGCCCCGGCGATCTCCGCCCCGCCGAGCCGCACCGGCCCGTGGAAACGGCAGTCCGTCATCCGCAGCACGCCTTCCACCCGCATCGTGGCGGCGGTCAGCCCCGGCAGCACGGACCAGGAGAGGTTCAACTGGCGCAGCCGGGAGCCGTACAACAGCGGGGTGTCCTCGAAGGAGCAGTGGCTCAGTCGTACGGCGTGGTCACTCGTCCCGTACCGCAGGTCGAGTACGCCGGTGATGCGGGCGCCCGACAGTTTCAGGGCGGGTATCTCCCCGTCCTCGCGCGGGCCGTTGAGCAGCAGCGACCGCAACACGACTGCCCGGACGCTGCGTTCTCGGCCCCACTCGGCCCCGTGCGCCACGTCCTCGTCGTCCGCCGTGCGGAAGTTCACGGACTCGCCCCGGGGAAACGCCCGCCACACGCGCAGTTCGGCCGGCGTCAAGTTGTCGATCTCCATCAGCGGGGACTCTGACGTGCCGTCCCGCGGGTGTCAACTCCCCACGGCCGCAGGGACACACGGCGCGCGAAGCCACCCGCCGACGACCAGGGCCCGGGACCACCACGTGGGCGCCCTCGCCGCGTCGGAGGTCCGCGCGAGTTCGTGTGGTGGCCCGGGCCGCCGTACGGCGTCGTTATGGCCTGGTGTTCCACTCCGCGATCACCGGTCGGCCGTGTTCTGTGGACAGTCGGCTGAATGTCGCCGTCGCCAGCTGGAACAGCCGGCCGTCCGCGGGATCCAGTCCCAGCCGGCGTGCCGTCAGTACGCGCAGGAAGTGGGAGTGCGCCACGAGGATCACCTCCCCGTCGGGGAGGGCGGCGTCCACCCGGGCGAGCACCCGGTCGGCACGCAGTCCCACCTCGGCGGGCGACTCGCCCGGCCGCCCGTCGGCACCGGGCGGCACGCCGTCGGTCCACAGGTCCCAGTCGGGCCGGGTGCGGTGGATGTCGACGGTGGTGACGCCCTCGTAGCCGCCGTAGTCCCATTCGTGCAGGTCGGGGTCGGACACGACCCCGTTGATGCCCGCCAGTTCGGCGGTGCGTATCGCGCGGGCGAGCGGGCTCGTCAGCGCGAGTGCGAAGGTCCGCGACGAGAGGAGCGGAGCGAGCAACTTGGCCTGTTCCTCGCCGTGCTGGGTGAGGGGCAGGTCGGTCCGGCTGGTGTGCCGGCCCGACAGGCTCCACTCCGTCTCACCGTGGCGGACCAGAAGGAGATCCCCCACGGCCGGACCTACTTCGCCGACTCGACGGCGTGGCCGCCGAACTGGTTGCGCAGGGCGGCGACCATCTTCATCTGCGGGGAGTCGTCCTGGCGGGACGCGAACCGGGCGAACAACGACGCCGTGATCGCGGGCAGCGGCACCGCGTTGTCGATGGCGGCCTCGACGGTCCAGCGGCCCTCGCCGGAGTCCTGCGCGAAGCCCTTCAGCTTCTCCAGGTGCTCGTCGTCGTCCAGGGCGTTGACGGCGAGGTCGAGGAGCCAGGAGCGGATGACCGTGCCCTCCTGCCAGGAGCGGAAGACCTCGCGCACGTCGGTGACGGAGTCCACCGCCTCCAAAAGCTCCCAGCCCTCGGCGTAGGCCTGCATCATGGCGTACTCGATGCCGTTGTGGACCATCTTGGAGAAGTGCCCGGCGCCGACCTTGCCGGCGTGGACGAACCCGGCGTCACCCTCGGGCTTGAGCGCGTCGAAGATCGGCTGGATCCGGTCGACGTGCTCCTTGTCGCCGCCGACCATCAGGGCGTAGCCGTTCTCGAGGCCCCAGACGCCGCCCGAGACGCCGGCGTCGACGAAGCCGATGCCCTTGGCGCCGAGCTCGAAGGCGTGCTTCTCGTCGTCGGTCCAGCGGGAGTTGCCGCCGTCGACCACCGTGTCACCGGCGGACAGCAGGTCGCCGAGTTCGTCGACGACGGACTGGGTGGCGGCGCCGGCCGGGACCATCACCCAGACCGTGCGGGGGGCTTCGAGCTTGTCGACCAGTTCGGCCAGGCCGCTCACGTCGGAGAGTTCGGGGTTGCGGTCGTAGCCGATGACGGTGTGGCCGGCGCGGCGGATCCGCTCGCGCATGTTGCCGCCCATCTTGCCGAGGCCGATGAGTCCCAGCTGCATGTCAGTTCACTTCCTGAGGTCGCGGTAGGTGGCCACGAGAGCGGCGGTGGACGGGTCGAGACCGGGGACGTCCGCGCCCTCGGTCAGAGCGGGCTCGACGCGCTTGGCGAGGACCTTGCCGAGCTCGACGCCCCACTGGTCGAAGGAGTCGATGTTCCAGATCGCGCCCTGGACGAACACCTTGTGCTCGTAGAGGGCGATGAGCTGGCCGAGGACGGACGGCGTGAGTTCCTTCGCCAGGATCGTGGTGGTGGGGTGGTTGCCCTGGAAGGTGCGGTGCGGCACCTGCTCCTCGGCCACGCCCTCCCCGCGCACCTCGTCCGCGGTCTTGCCGAAGGCGAGCGCCTGGCCCTGGGCGAACAGGTTGGCCATCAAGAGGTCGTGCTGCGCCTTGAGATCGTCGCTCAGCTCGCCGACCGGGCGGGCGAAGCCGATCAGGTCGGCCGGGATGACCTTGGTGCCCTGGTGGATCAACTGGTAGTAGGCGTGCTGCCCGTTGGTGCCGGGCGTGCCCCACACCACGGGGCCGGTCTGCCACTGGACCGGGTGGCCGTCGCGGTCCACGGACTTGCCGTTGGACTCCATGTCCAGCTGCTGGAGGTAGGCGGTGAACTTGGACAGGTAGTGACTGTAGGGCAGTACCGCGTGCGACTGGGCGTCGAAGAAGTTGCCGTACCAGACGCCCAACAGGCCCAGGATCAGCGGGGCGTTGTCCTCGGCGGGCTCGTTGCGGAAGTGTTCGTCGACGATGCGGAAACCGTCGAGCATCTCCAGGAAGTGGTCCGAACCGATGGCGATCATCAGCGAGAGGCCGATGGCCGAGTCGAAGGAGTAGCGGCCGCCGACCCAGTCCCAGAACCGGAACATGTTGTCCGGGTCGATGCCGAACTCGGTGACCTTCTCCGCGTTCGTCGACAGGGCGACGAAGTGCTTCGCGACGGCCTTGTCCTCGCCGAGGCCGCCCGGGCCGTGCAGCAGCCAGGAGCGGGCCGCGGTGGCGTTGGTGATCGTCTCGATGGTGGTGAACGTCTTGGACGCGACGATGAACAGGGTCTCCGCCGGGTCCAGGTCGCGCAGCGCCTCGTGCAGGTCGGCGCCGTCCACGTTCGACACGAAACGGAAGGTCAACTCCCGTGCCGTGTAGGCGCGCAGGGCCTCGTAGGCCATCGCGGGGCCCAGGTCGGAGCCGCCGATGCCGATGTTGACGACGTTCTTGATCCGCTTGCCGGTGTGGCCGGTCCACTCGCCGGAGCGGACGCGGTGCGCGAAGGAGGCCATCTGGTCGAGGACCGTGTGCACCTCGGGCACGACGTTCTCGCCGTCGACCTCGATCACCGCGTTCGCGGGGGCGCGCAGGGCGCTGTGCAGGACGGCGCGGTCCTCGGTGACGTTGATCTTGTCGCCGCGGAACATGGCGTCGCGCAGCCCGAACACGTCGGTGGCGGCGGCGAGTTCCCGCAGCAGGGCGAGGGTCTCGTCGGTGACCAGGTGCTTGGAGTAGTCGATGCGCAGGTCGCCGACGCGCACGACGTACCGCTCCGCGCGCCCGGGGTCCGTCGCGAACAGCTCACGCAGGTGCGCGTGCCACTGGGCGCGATGGTCCTCGAGGGCCGCCCACTGCGGCCGCCGGGTGAGGGTGGGGGAGTCGGAAGGGGAGCCGGTGGGGGAGTCAGACATGTGCGGGGATCTCCTTGGTGGCCTCGCCCCGCAGGGCGACGGCGTACATCTCGTCCGCGTCGAGGCGCCTGAGCTCCTCGGCGATGAGTTCGGAGGTGGTGCGCACCTTCAGCGCGAGGGTGCGGGAGGGCTGGCCCGGCAGGGACAGCGTGGCCAGCGGGCCCTCGGGGCGGTCGATGACGATCTCGCCGTTCGCGGTGCCCAGGCGTACGGCCGTGACGACCGGACCGGCGGTGACGATCCGGTCGGCGGTGACGCCGAGGCGGGCCTCCAGCCAGCGGGCCAGCAGTTCGGCGGCCGGGTTCTCCTCCTCGGCCTCCACGGCCGCCGAGGTCACCTTCACCCGGGCCTGGTCCAGGGCCGCGGCCAGCATCGAGCGCCACGGGGTGAGCCGGGTCCAGGCGAGGTCGGTGTCGCCGGGGGCGTAGGTGCGGATCCGTGCGTCCAGCACCTGGAGCGGGTTCTCCACCGCGTACAGGTCGGTGATCCGGCGCTGGGCGAGCGCGCCCAGCGGGTCCTTCGCCGGGTTCTCCGGGGCGTTCACCGGCCACCACACCACGACCGGCGCGTCCGGCAGCAGCAGCGGCAGGACGACGGAGTCGGCGTGGTCGGACACCTCGCCGTACGTCCTGAGGACGACCGTCTCGCCGGTGCCGGCGTCGGCGCCCACCCGCACCTCGGCGTCGAGGTGGGAGTTGGTGCGGTCGCGCGGGGTGCGCGCGTGGCGCTTGATGACGACCAGGGTGCGCGAGGGGTGCTCGTGCGAGGCCTCCTCGGCCGCCTTGATCGCGTCGTAGGCGTTCTCCTCGTCCGTGACGATCACCATCGTCAGGACCATGCCCACGGCGGGTGTGCCGATGGCGCGGCGGCCCTTCACCAACGCCTTGTTGATCTTGCTTGCCGTGGTGTCGGTCAGGTCGATCTTCATGGCCTGCGCCAGCTCCGTCCGTCTCGTGCGAGCATCTCGTCGGCTTCCTCGGGTCCCCAGCTGCCCGACGCGTAGCGCGCCGGCCTGCCGTGGTTCGCCCAGTGCTCCTCGATCGGGTCGAGGATCTTCCAGGACTCTTCCACTTCCTGGTGACGGGGGAACAGGTTGGCGTCGCCCAGCAGGACATCCAGGATGAGCCGCTCGTACGCCTCCGGGCTGGACTCCGTGAACGACTCGCCGTACGCGAAGTCCATCGTCACGTCCCGGATCTCCATCGAGGTGCCCGGCACCTTCGACCCGAAGCGGACCGTCATGCCCTCGTCGGGCTGGACGCGGATCACGATCGCGTTCTGGCCCAGCTCCTCGGTGGCCGTGGAGTCGAAGGGGGAGTGCGGGGCCCGCTGGAAGACGACGGCGATCTCGGTGACGCGGCGGCCGAGCCGCTTGCCGGTGCGCAGGTAGAAGGGCACACCCGCCCAGCGCCGGTTGTCGACGTTCAGCTTGATGGCGGCGTACGTGTCCGTCGTGGAGGCCTGGTCGATGCCGTCCTCGTCGAGGTAGCCGCGCACCTGCTCGCCGCCCTGCCAGGCGGCCGCGTACTGCCCGCGCACCGTGTGGGCGCCGATGTCCTGCGGCACCTTCACGGCCTTGAGCACCTTCAGCTTCTCCATGAGCAGCGACTCGGCGTCGAAGGCGGCCGGCTCCTCCATGGCGGTCAGCGCCATGAGCTGCAGGAGGTGGTTCTGGATGACGTCACGGGCGGCGCCGATGCCGTCGTAGTAGCCGGCCCGGCCGCCGATGCCGATGTCCTCGGCCATGGTGATCTGCACGTGGTCCACGAAGGACCGGTTCCAGATCGGCTCGTACATCTGGTTGGCGAAGCGGAGCGCCAGGATGTTCTGGACGGTCTCCTTGCCGAGGTAGTGGTCGATGCGGAAGACCTGGTCCGGCTCGAACACGTCGTGCACGAGCGCGTTCAGCTCACGCGCGCTCTTCAGGTCGCGGCCGAACGGCTTCTCGATGACCGCGCGCCGCCAGGAACCCTCGGGGGCGTCGGCCAGCCCGTGCTTCTTCAGCTGGCGGACGACCTTGGGGAAGAACTTCGGCGGTACGGAGAGGTAGAAGGCGTAGTTGCCGCTGGTCCCGCGGGAGGCGTCCAACTCGTCGACGGACGACCGCAGCTGCTTGAACGCCATGTCGTCGTCGAAGTCGCCCGGGATGAACCGCATGCCCTCGGCGAGCTGCTGCCAGACCTCCTCGCGGAACGGGGTGCGCGCGTGCTCGCGGACCGCGTCGTGCACGACCTGCGCGAAGTCCTGGTCCTCCCAGTCCCGGCGGGCGAACCCGAGGAGCGAGAAGCCCGGCGGCAGCAGACCGCGGTTGGCGAGGTCGTAGACCGCCGGCATCAGCTTCTTGCGGGACAGGTCGCCGGTGACACCGAAGATGACGAGACCGGACGGGCCCGCGATCCGGGGGAGTCGGCGGTCCTGTGGGTGGCGCAGGGGATTGGACCAGTCGGCCGCGGGGAGGACCGGGACGGTCACCTCCGGCTCGCTCTCCTCGGTCTTCGCCGTCTCCTGAGCCGTCGTCTCGGGAAGTTCCTCGCTCATTCCCCGTCAACCCCCTTGCTGTTCAGGGAGACGCCCTCTTCGGACAGGCGCCTGAGTGCTCCCGCGGTCGCGGTCGCTTCGGTCACTTTGATCATCTTCTTTCGGGCGATCGGATCAGCCACGCGCGGCAGCGAGCGAGGCGCGGGCCTCTGCGGCGACGTGCTCGGCGGTGAAGCCGTATGCGGCGAACAGGGTCTTCGCGTCGGCGGAGGCGCCGAAGTGTTCGAGGGAGACGATGCGTCCTGCGTCACCCACGAACCGGTACCACGTCAGGCCGATGCCGGCCTCGACCGCAACGCGGGCCTTCACGGACGGCGGCAGGACGCTCTCGCGGTACTCGGCGGGTTGCTCCTCGAACCACTCCACCGAGGGCATCGAGACGACCCGTGTGCCGACTCCCTCGGCCTCCAGCCGCTCCCGCGCGGCGACGGCGAGCTGGACCTCGGAGCCGGTGCCGATCAGGATCACCTCGGGTGTTCCCGTGGAGGCCTCGAACAGCACGTAACCGCCGCGAGCGGCATCCGGGTTCGGCGCGTACGTCGGCACGCCCTGGCGGGTGAGCGCGAGGCCGTGCGGGGCGGGGTCGGTGGCGTGCCGCTTGAGGATCTCGGCCCACGCGGTCGCGGTCTCGTTGGCGTCGGCGGGCCGCACGATGTTCAGGCCCGGGATGGCGCGCAGGGACGCGAGGTGTTCGACCGGCTGGTGGGTGGGCCCGTCCTCGCCCAGGCCGATGGAGTCGTGCGTCCACACGTAGGTGACCGGCAGCTGCATCAGCGCGGACAGGCGTACCGCGTTGCGCATGTAGTCGGAGAAGACGAGGAAGGTGCCCCCGTAGATGCGGGTGTTGCCGTGCAGGGCGATGCCGTTCATCTCCGCGGCCATGGAGTGCTCGCGGATACCGAAGTGGATCGTGCGGCCGTACGGGTCGGCCTCCGGCAGCGGATTGTCCGCCGGGAGGAACGACGACGTCTTGTCGATGGTGGTGTTGTTGGAGCCGGCCAGGTCGGCCGAGCCGCCCCACAGCTCCGGGACGACCGCACCCAGCGCCTGCAGCACCGTGCCGGAGGCGGCGCGGGTCGCGAGGGACTGGCCCGCCTCGAAGACCGGAAGGGCGTCCTCCCAGCCCTCGGGCAGCTGACCGGCGACGACCCGGTCGAAGAGCCTCGCGCGCTCGGGCTGGGCGCCGCGCCACTTGTCGATCCGCTTGTCCCAGGCGGCGTGCGCCTCGGCGCCCCGGTCCAGGGCCCGGCGGGAGTGGGCGAGGACCTCGTCCGCCACCTCGAAGGACCGCTCCGGGTCGAAGCCCAGCAGCCGCTTGGTGGCCGCGACCTCGTCGTCACCCAGCGCCGAGCCGTGCGCGGCCTCGGTGTTCCGCGCGTTCGGCGCCGGCCAGGCGATGATCGTGCGCATCGCGATGATCGAGGGCCGCCCGGTCTCGGCCTGGGCGGACCTCAGGGCCGCGTGCAGCGCGTGCACGTCGATGTCGCCGTCGGCGCCGGGCTCGATCCGCTGCACGTGCCAGCCGTACGCCTCGTACCGCCCGAGCACGTCCTCGGAGAACGCGGTCGCCGTGTCGCCCTCGATGGAGATGTGGTTGTCGTCGTAGAGGAAGACGAGGTTGCCGAGCTTCTGGTGGCCGGCCAGCGAGGAGGCCTCGGCGGAGATGCCCTCCTCCAGGTCGCCGTCGGAGACGATCGCCCAGATGGTGTGGTCGAACGGGGACTCGCCCTCGAGGGCCTCCGGGTCGAACAGGCCGCGCTCGTAGCGGGCGGCCATCGCCATGCCCACCGCGTTGGCCACACCCTGACCGAGCGGACCGGTGGTGGTCTCGACGCCGGCGGTGTGGCCGTACTCGGGGTGACCCGGCGTCTTCGAACCGTGGGTCCGGAAGGCCAAGAGGTCGTCGAGCTCCAGCTCGTACCCGGCGAGGAAGAGCTGGGTGTAGAGGGTGAGCGAGGTGTGTCCGGGGGACAGAACGAAGCGGTCGCGGCCCGTCCACTCCGGGTCCGCCGGATCGTGACGCATCACCTTCTGAAAGATCGTGTACGCCGCCGGAGCCAGGCTCATCGCGGTGCCCGGGTGCCCGTTCCCGACCCGCTGCACGGCATCGGCCGCCAGGAGACGGGCGGTGTCGACGGCACGCCGGTCGAGTTCGGTCCATTCGAAGCGGTCCGTTGTCTGCGTGCTCATCTTCAAGAAATCCTCGATCGGAGCGATTCGGCTGGTCGGTCGCGTTCAAACTTAAAAGTCTGACTTTTACGAGGGAAGGTCGCCGTGTGCCAGCCTGTGGTGAAAGTGGGACACGGACGGCTCGACCGAGGCGGCACGAGAAGGACATGGCGGACAGAACCATCCAAGGCGGAGACGGCGCCGGTGGCGTGGACGGGATCAGAACCTTCCCCTTCCCGGTCGAACGGAGCGTCGGCGGTGTCGGCATGCAGGTCGGACCGATGGGCACCGGCCGCACCTGGCACGCGGACGCGCCACTGGAACGCGTCCACCGCATCGACTTCCACGTCGTCATGCTCTTCGGTGACGGCCCCGTACGCCACATGATCGACTTCGCGGAGTACGAGGCGACGGCCGGCGACCTGCTGTGGATCCGCCCGGGGCAGGTCCACCGCTTCCCGCCGAGCAGCGAGTACCGCGGAACCGTCCTGACCATGCAGCCCGGCTTCCTGCCCCGCGCCACCGTCGAGGCCACCGGCCTGTACCGCTACGATCTGCCGCCCCTGCTGCGCCCCGACGAACCCCAGCTCGCCGCCCTCAGGGCCGCCCTCGCCCAGCTGCAACGCGAGTACGAGGACACCGGCACCCTCCCGGCCGGCCTGCACACCTCGATACTGCGCCACTCGCTGACCGCGTTCCTGCTGCGCCTTGCCCACCTCGCGACGAGCTCCGCGGAGGCGTCCCGGCGGCAGGACGACACGACCTTCACCCTCTTCCGGAACGCCGTGGAGCAGGGCTTCGCCACCAACCACAGCGTCAGCGCCTACGCCGACGCCCTCGGCTACTCCCGCCGCACCCTCGTACGCGCGGTCCGCGCCGCCACCGGCCAGACCCCCAAGGGCTTCATCGACAAACGCGTGATCCTGGAGGCCAAACGGCTCCTGGCGCACACCGAGCTGCCGATCGGCCGGGTCGGGGCGGCGGTCGGTTTCCCGGACGCGGCGAACTTCTCCAAGTTCTTCCAGCAGCACACGGAGATGACGCCGGCGGCGTTCCGGGCGGAGCTGCGCTGACACCGCGACACGGCAACGGGGCCCCACGCGCGCGTGGGGCCCCGTTGCCGGAAGCGGACCGCGGATCAGCGGCCGAAGGTGAACCAGTTCACGTTCACGAAGTCCGCCGGCTGGCCGCTCGTGAACGTCAGGTAGACGTCGTGGGTGCCGGTGACCGCGCTCATGTTCGCGGGGACCGTCCGCCACGACTGCCAGCCGCCCGTGTTGGCCAGCGCGAAGCTGCCGACGGGTGTGCTGGTACGGCTGTCCAGTCGGACCTCGACCAGACCGCTGACCCCGCCCGCCGCGCCGCTCGCCACGCGGGCGACGAACTGGGTGGCCGCCGTGGAGCCGAAGTCGACGCCCCGGTAGAGCGCCCAGTCGCCGCCTGCGAGGGAGCCGATGTTCTGGCCGCCGCCGGTGTCGGAGGTGGCCTCGGTGAAGGTGCCGGACTGACCGTCGTGGGACTCGGCCTGGATGGCGCCGTAGGCGTCACGGTTGCCGGTCGGCGGGGGAGTGGTGGAACCGCCCCCGGCGGCCGACAGCACCTGGACGTAGTCGACGACCATGGGGACGCCGGAGCGGGTGTCGCCGTCCAGGCCGCCGCCGAACGCGTCGGGGAAGGCGCCGCCCATCGCCACGTTCAGGATGATGAAGAAGCCGTGGTCGGTGGCGTTGGTCCAGGTCGCCGCGTCGACCTGGTTCGCGGTGACGGTGTGGAAGTTGACGCCGTCGACGAAGAAGCGGATGGCTTCCGGGCTCGCCGAGCGGTCCCACTCCATGGTGTAGGTGTGGAAGCCGGACTGGCAGGTGCTGCCGGGACACGCGGTCGAGTTGCCTAGGCCGGTCGTCTCGTTGCAGGGGCCGCCCGGATTGGTGCCGCAGTGCATCGTGGCCCACACCGTGTTGCGGCCCTGGACGTTCTCCATGATGTCCAGCTCGCCGACGCTCGGCCAGTTCTGGTAGTTGCCCCGGTAGGGCGCGCCCAGCATCCAGAACGCGGGCCAGTAGCCCTCCGCGGCGGTGCCGGTGACGTTCGGCATCTGGATGCGGGCCTCGACGCGCAGTTTGCCGCCCGACGGGGGCTGGAAGTCGGTGCGGTTGGTCTCGATGCGGCCCGAGGTCCAGGCGCCGGCCCCGTTGCGCAGCGGGGTGATGCGCAGGTTGCCGCTGCCGTCGAGCGAGACGTTGCTGGTGCTGTTCGTCATCGTCTCGACCTCGCCGGTGCCCCAGTTGGCGGGCCCGCCGGGGTACGAGGTGCCGGTGGCGTACTGCCAGTCGGAGGTGTTGACGCCGGTGCCCGCGGCACCGGTGAAGTCGTCGAGGAAGACCTGCGACCAGCCCGCCGGGGGCGTGGGCGCGGAGGCGCTCGCGGAGGGGGAGGCGGCCGTGGCGGCGGCCGCCGCGAGACCCAGCGTGCTGACGACGGCGACGAGACCGCGGCGCAGGGGGCGCCGTCTGCGGGACATGCCGGAGGGTTCACTCATGGTGGGGGTGCCTCTCGCGGTACGGAGTGGGGTGCGCGGGTGCCTTGGAGACACTTCGAGAGCCCTCTGAGAGCGCTCTCAAAGTGCGCCCAATGTGCTCTCGGCCACTGCGGTCGTCAAGAGGTGTAACAGTGAAAGTCCTTTTGCCCCAGGTGAGTTAACCCGATGAAGTCTCGAACGGGCTGAAGCGCGCCCCGGGGCGGCGCCGACCGGACCACGCCGTGGCCGGGCACCGGCTGCCGTGCAGAGGCCTCCGTGCCAGAATGGCTGCGCTGTCAGTCCCTGCGCCAGTGCGCCCGTACCCGCTCTTCCGTGCCTGTCGCGCCCGTACCGTTCGCCCCGTACTGATCAGACCGAGGTTGTCGCCGTGACCAAGTCCGCCGCCCGCGAGCCGCTGCGACGCAACGCGCGGTCCAACAGGGCGCGGATCCTGGCCACGGCCCGCCAGGAGCTCGGGCGGAACCCGGACATCACCCTGGAGGAGCTGGCGCGCGCCTCCGGTGTCGTACGGCGCACCCTCTTCGGACACTTCCCCGGCCGCGCGGCGCTGCTGGAGGCCCTCGCCGAGGAGGCGTGCGAGACCCTCAGGGACGCGGTCGCAAGCGGCGCGAGGCCGGCCGAGCCGGCCGAGCGGGCCCTCGCGTACTTCGTGTTCGCGATGTGGCCCGTGGGCGACCGCTACCGGATGCTCCTGGCCCTCGCCCGGCACGATCTGGGCGCGGAGCACGTCGCGGAGATCCTGACCCCGGCCCGCGCGGAGGTCACCGCCATCCTCGGCCGGGGCCAGCGGGACGGCGTCTTCCACACCCACCTGCCGCCCGCCGTGCTGAGCGCCGGCCTGGAGGCGATGACCCTCGCCCTGCTGGAGGAGGTCAACACCGGGGCGCTGGAGGACGACGGCACCCGGGTCGCCGTCGCCACGCTCATCGCGGCCGGCGTGGCCCGGGAGCGGGCGCGTGCGGTGGTCGACGGCGTCGCGTCGGCCAAGGACGCGCAGCCCGCTGCCGACGCCTGACCGGGCGCCCGCGGCCGTACCGCCGTCGGCCCGGCGAGGGTGGGGCCCGGTTGGGGCGACGACCTCGTGAAGAAGACCTGGCCGGTGACACCGGAGGCCGGCGAGGCCGGTCAGGTCTGGTGAGGCCGATGAGCTGATGCGGCCGGTGGCGGCGAGGTGGCGGTCGCCGGGCGGGCCCGAGGTGAGGACGAAGCGCGGCAGGGTACTCGCGGCCCCCGGGAGCCGCTTACGGGTGAGGGCGAGCGACGGTCGTGTCGCCCCGCGAGCCTGCGCGGCCTCGCGGTGAGCCCTCGGCCTCCGCGGCGGCCTCCGCGGTGAGTACTCCTCCTCCGTGATCTCCGCGGTGAGTACTCGACAAGCGCTGCCCGGTCCGCGAAGTGGAGGTAGACGGTGCGTCATGCCCCTCCGGCCTCGGTGATCGCCACGAGGTCTGCAGCTGGCGCAGAGCCCCTCGGCCGGCCCTCAGCAGGCGCAGGCCCTGATCGACGCCGTCCACGAGTCCTTCGCGCAGGCCGTCGCCCGGACCAGCCTCGTCGGCGGCATCATCATGGCCGCCGGAACCATGATCGTCCTCGCCGTCCTCCCCGGTCTCCGATCCGCCGGACAGCCCCGGTCGCAGGAGGCGCCGGCACCGCGGACGACGGCAGCGGAGTCGGCCCGCGACGAGGAACATGCCCACTCCCGCTGACGGTTGTCCTGCCCAGTGGTGCCGGCGTGCACCGCGTGACGGTCCGGCGGCAGGGGACCGGCCGCCGCGGCGGGGGGACCCGGGCCGCGCGGGACCGTACGCGGGAAGCGGGACAGCAGCGCCGACCGTCGCCCACCGACCGTCCGCCACCGTCGGCCTACGGCCGGCTCCCCTCCGGCTGCCACCCCAGCGCCCGCGAGATCCCCCGCGCCGCCAGCCGCACCGCCGGAATCAGCGTCGGGACCTGCGCGCCGTCCTGAGGCACGACGACCGACACGGCCGCGACCAGCGTCCCGTCGGGGCCGCGTACCGGGGCGGCCACCGACAGGGCGTCCTCGGTGACCTGGCGGTCGCTCACCGCGACGCCCGAGCGGCGCACTTCGGCCAGAACGCGGCGCAGACGGCTCGGGTCGGTGATCGTGTGCGGAGTGTAGGAGGCGAGCGGGCGGGCGCAGTACTCCTCCTGGAGGTCCGGATCGCCGTAGGCCAGCAGGGCGAGCCCGACGCCGGTGACGTGCAGGGGCCAGCGGGCTCCGACGCGGATGTGGACGCCGACCGCCGAGCGGCCGGAGATCCACTCGATGTAGACGACCTCCGAGCCGTCGCGCACCGCCAACTGCACGTTCTCGTGCGTGGCTTCGTACAGGTCCTCCAGGTACGGCAGCGCGACCTGCCGCAGTGCGAGGGCGCGGGGGGCGAGCGCCGCGACCTCCCACAGGCGCAGGCCGACGTGGTACGTGCCGGACTCGTCGCGCTCCAGGGCGCCCCACGCGGTCAGCGCGCCGACGAGCCGGTGGGCGGTGGTCAGGGTCAGCCCGGCCCGCCGGCTGATGTCCGTCAGGCTCAGCGCCGGGTGTTCGTGGTCGAACGCGGCGAGGACGGACAGCAGCCGGTCGGGCGCGGAGCGGGTGGTCATGGCCGGGCGTCTCCGGGGTGCGCGAGGTCGTAGGGGCGGGGGTAGGCGGTCGGCCGGTACGCGAGGTAGCGGCCCGGGGTGGCCGGGTCCGCCTGCTCGGCGCGGGAGTTGAGGGTGGCCGGCGAGGTGTCCCAGCGGCCGGTGTCCAGTCGGTGCTCCAGGGTGTGCAGGGCGCCGACCATCTCGCCGGTGGTGAAGGTGCAGTGGCCGGGGCCGTCGACGTAGGCCTGGCGGAGCAGCGGGCCCGCGCCGGCCGCGGTGGCCGCCCGCCGGTAGGCGCTCTCGGACTGTACGGGGATCAGCGCGTCGCCGGTGGTGTGGATGTTGAGCTGGGGGTCGGTGAGACGGCCCGTGAAGGTGCTGGTCTGTCGCATCCAGCGTACGGCGGCGGGGTCGGCGGAGACACGCGGTGCCCGGGCGAGGGCCGTGAGGTCGTCCCGCAGTGACGCGCCCGCCTTCTTGTAGAGCTCCGTCACCTCCTTGTACAGCGGGGAGCGCCCGAGCATGGCGGTGTAGTCGACGCCGGTGTTCCACGACGGGTTGCCGCCGGCGCGGCTCTCCGCCTCCTGCCGCCAGGAGAAGGCGGGAAGCTGGAGGAGGCCGGCGACGGCCGGGTACTGGTTGGCCTGCTGCCCGTCCCAGTCGGACGGGCCGGGCTCGGTCTGTGCGGGGTCGTTGTGGCCGGGGATGTTGTGCAGGGCGGCGGCCAGCGCGATCCGGGCGCGGCCCGCCGGTGTCTGCTGGGCCGCGGCCACCTTCGCGGTGAGGGCCTTCGACGCGTCGACCGCGGACGCCTGGTCGGCGAAGTCGGTGAGCGGGATGCCGGCGTCCGGCGCGAGCAGGGTCTTCAGTGCGAACACCGGATCCAGGGTGCTGTTCCAGTTGGCGACGCCGCCCTGGACCAGCCCGCACATCGACAGCGATCCGTCGAAGCGGTCGGCGTGCCGCTCGGCCAGGGCCGTCGTCACGAGGCCGCCGTACGACCGGCCCCAGGCGAGGGTCCGCCGGGCCGGGCCGAACTTCTGCGTGAACAGGTCCAGCGTGGCGAGCTGGTCGGGCACCGCGTCGGTGACGGCCCAGCCGTTCGTCGCGTACGAGGAGCCGATGAGGGCGTAGCCCTCGGCCAGAAGGTGGGCGGTCGTGCCCCCGCCGGAGCCCGGATCGGGCGAGTTCTGGCCCGGGTTGGGCGAGCCGGCGGGGCGGTAGCCGTGGCTGAAGAGGAGGACCGTGCCGTTCCAGTCGGCGGGTACGTCCATCAAGTAGGCGGCTCCCGATGGGAGTTGGCCTTCGATGTGGGTGTCCGTCGGAGCCTGTGCCTGCGCGGGCAGTGAGGTCGTGGCGCACAGGGCGACGGTCAGTAAGGCGACGCGGGTGGGGGTCCTCATCGGGCTGACCTTTCCGGTGTGGGGGTGGTGGTGCGGGTGGGGGAGGAGTCGAGCGTGTCGGTGTGGGTCTCGCGCATTCGCCAGACGGTGAGCGCGGTGATCGCCGCGCCGCCGCACAGCAGCAGGGACACGGGGGTGCTGCCGCCGCCGTACGAGGCGAGCAGACTGCTCGCGATCAGCGGCGAGAAGCCGGCGCCGACGAGGGTGGCCGCCTGGTAGCCGAGGGAGGCGCCGGTGTAGCGCACGCGGGTGCCGAACATCTCGGTGAGCAGGGCGCCGAGCGGGCCGTACATCGTGGACTGGGCGATGCCGTGGCCGAGGACGAGGGCGAGGATCAGCAGGCCGGGGGAGCCGGAGTCGACCAGGGCCAGCACCGGGAAGGCGAGTGCGGCGGAGGCGAGGGCGCCGGCCAGGACCACCGGGCGGCGGCCGACCCGGTCGGACAGCGCGGACGCGACGGGCAGCACCAGCAGGGCCACACAGGAGGCGATGGTCACGGCGGCGAGCACCTGTGGACGGCTGTACCCGTGGTCGACCGCATACGAAATCGTGAATCCTGTCAGCAGCGACTGCGCGGTGAACGCGCCGATCCCGACACAGGCGGCCAGCAGCACCGGCTTGGGGCGCCGCAGCACCTCCAGGATCGGGGGCTTCGCCGACGGCTCCGGCTTCACCTCGGCGAACAGCGGGCTCTCCGCGACCTTGAGGCGGACGAACATGCCGACGGCCAGCAGCAGGATGCTCAGCAGGAACGGCACCCGCCAGCCCCAGGAGCGGAAATCGTCGTCGGGAAGGGCGGCGACCAGGGTGACCACACCGGCCGACAGCACGGAGCCCAGCGGGGCGCCGAGCTGGGTGAAGCTGGACCACAGGCCGCGCCGGGAGCCCTGGACGCGTTCGGCGTGCTCGACGACCATCAGGGTCGCGCCGCCCCACTCGCCGCCGATCGCGAGGCCCTGCACCACGCGCAGGGTGACGAGGAGGACGGGGGCCCAGACGCCGATCGTGTCGTACGTCGGCAGCACGCCGATCAGGAAGCTGCCGCAGCCCATCAGGGCCATGGTCAGCAGCATCATCGACTTGCGGCCGAGGCGGTCGCCGAAGTGGCCGAAGACGATGCCGCCGAGCGGGCGGGCCACATAGCCCGCGGCGAAGGTGCCGAAGGCCGCGATCGTGCCGACCGCGGGGTCGGCGCCGGGGAAGAACAGGTCGCCGAAGACCAGCGCGGCGACCGTGCCGTAGACGAGGAAGTCGTAGAACTCCACTGCCGTGCCGAGCAGGCCGGACAGGGCGACGCGGCGCAACTGCCGCTGCTGTGGGGACGGTTGGCGGGCAGACGTGTGGGGTGGCTGCACGATGAGCTCCCTGATGCCGATGGTGTGGGGGTGTCACCGGTGTGGGGACTTCACCGGTGCCCCGGTGAAGTTAGGCATCCCTCGTGCGGCCGTCAATCATTTGCACAACATTAATTGAGTCCGTCCTCCGTGATCCGCAGGAGCAGTGCGTGCAGTGCGTCCCGCTCCGCCGCGTCGAGCGGGCCGAGCAGTTCGTTGGTCACCCGCAGGCCGGCCTCGTCGGTGTCGCGCAGGAAGTCGCGGCCGGCCTCGGTGAGGACGACGATCCGGCTGCGACGGTCGTCCGGGGAGGGCCGGCGCTCGGCGAAGCCCAGCTTCTCCAGGTCGTCGACCAGGCCGACGATCGCGCTCGGGTCGTAGCCGAGGGTCGTGCTCAGTTCGCGCTGCAGGGCACCGCCGGAGGTGGCCAGGAGGCGGAGCAGCGCGTAGTGGCGCAGGCGCAGGCCGGACTCCTGGAGGAAGCCGTTGAACAGCTGCCCGGAGCGCAGGCCCAGCCGGTACAGCAGGTAGCCGGTGTCCGCGTGCAGTCCGCGCATCCACGGCTCGTCGGCGTCGATCGGGGCAGGGCCTTCGGCGTGGTCGGTGGCACGTGGCTGGCGAGCGATGACGGGCTCCCTGGGAGAGGCCCCGGGGCGGGGCGGTTCGGCTTGCTGTGCGGTGGCTGAGCGGGGGGCTGAGCCGTCGTTGAGGTGTTGCCGCATCCAGTCTGACGCACCGGCCGGGCGGCAACAACTATTGACGTCACCAATTATTGCTCTTAGCTTCGATCTGTACGCCGCACAGCCGCGGCCGCATCACCCGTGTCACCTTGTGAAGGGACCCGCCCGTGCCCAGCATCGATCTCACCGGCAAGGCCGCCGTCGTCACCGGCAGCGGCCGGGGCCTCGGCCTCGCCTACGCGCACGCCCTGGCCGCCCGCGGCGCCTCCGTGGTCGTCAACGACATCGACGAGGCGGTGGCCGAGCAGGCCGTGAAGTCCATCACCGCGGCGGGCGGCACCGCCGTCGCCGAGGTCGTCCCGGTCGGCACGACCGAGGCCGCCGACCGGCTCGTCGGCCGCGCCGTCGAGGAGTTCGGGCGGCTCGACATCCTGGTCACCAACGCGGGCATCCTGCGCGACAAGGTGCTGTGGAAGATGACCGACGAGGACTTCGACGCGGTGATCACCACCCACCTCAAGGGCACCTTCACCTGCGCCCGCGCCGCCGCCGTGCGGATGCGCGAGCAGGGCGAGGGCGGCAGCCTGATCCTGGTCGGCTCCCCGGCCGGACAGCGCGGCAACTTCGGGCAGACCAACTACGCCGCCGCCAAGGCCGGTATCGCCGCCATGGCCCGCACCTGGTCCATGGAGCTCGGCCGCGCCGGCATCACCGTCAACGCGATCGTGCCGGTCGCCGCCACCGCGATGACCGAGACCATCCCCGCCTTCGCCCCGTACATCGAGGCCATGAAGAACGGCGAGCCGCTGCCGGACTTCCTCCGCAAGGGCGAGGGCTTCGGTACGCCCGAGGACTGCGCGGCCCTCGTGCCCTTCCTCGCCTCCGAGGCCGCCCGCTCGATCACCGGCCAGGCCATCGGCATCGGCGGCGACAAGGTGGCACTCTGGTCACATCCGCAGGAGATCAGCGCGGCCTACGCCGACGGCGGCTGGACCCCCGAGACCCTGGCCGACGCCTTCCCCACGTCGGTCGGCGCCGAGCTCCAGACGGTCGGCATCCCGGCCCCCAAGTTCCCGGAGGCCTGACCATGACGACCCTCAATGTCGAGGATCTCGTCGCGATCGACGTCCACACCCACGCGGAGGTGTCCTCCAAGGGCCACTCCTCCCTGGACGACGACCTGCACGACGCCTCCTCCGCCTACTTCAAGGTCGAGGGCAAGCGGAAGCCCACCCTGGAGGAGACCGCCGCGTACTACCGGGAGCGGAAGATGGCCGCCGTGATCTTCACGGTGGACGCCGAGTCCGCGACCGGCACGGCTCCCGTGCCCAACGAGGAGGTCGCCGAGGCCGCCGCGGCCAACGCGGACGTCCTCATCCCCTTCGCGTCCATCGACCCGTTCCGGGGTAAGGCGGGCGTGAAGCAGGCCCGGCGCCTGGTCGAGGAGTACGGGGTGCGGGGCTTCAAGTTCCACCCCAGCGTCCAGGGCTTCTTCCCCGACGACCGCTCGGTGGCGTACGACCTCTACGAGGTGATCGAGGAGACCGGCACCATCGCCCTCTTCCACACCGGCCAGACCGGTATCGGCGCCGGCGTGCCCGGCGGGGGCGGGATCCGGCTCAAGTACTCCAACCCGCTGCACGTGGACGACGTGGCGGCCGATTTCCCGCATATGAAGATCATCCTGGCGCACCCGTCCTTCCCCTGGCAGGACGAGGCCCTGGCGGTCGCCACCCACAAGCCGGGCGTGCACATCGACCTGTCCGGCTGGTCGCCGAAGTACTTTCCGCCGCAGCTGGTGCAGTACGCCAACACGCTGCTCAAGGACAAGGTGCTCTTCGGCTCGGACTTCCCGCTCCTGACCCCCGACCGCTGGCTCGCCGACTTCGCGAAGCTGCCGATCAAGGACGAGGTCAGGCCGAAGATCCTCAAGGAGAACGCCGCCCGCCTGCTCGGGCTGACCAAACCGTAAGGGGCGTGACATGCGCAACGAGGGACTGGGGTCGTGGCCCGCACGCCGGGCCCGCAAGACCCCGCACCGCACCGCCCTGGTCCACGGTGGGCAGTCGACGGACTACCGCACATTGCATACACGCACGACCCGTCTCGCCCACGCCCTGCGCGCCCGGGGCATCCGACGCGGCGACCGCATCGCCTACCTCGGCCCCAATCACCCCTCCTATCTGGAGACCCTGTTCGCGGCGGGCATCCTCGGCGCGGTCTTCGTCCCTCTCAACACCCGCCTCGCCGGCCCCGAGATCGCCTACCAGCTGGCCGACTCCGGTGCCAAGGCCCTCGTCTACGGCCCGTCGTTCCAGGGGCTGGTCGCCGGCCTGCCGGGCAACTCGGACGTGCGGACGTACGTCGAGGTCGGCGCCGAATACGAACAAGCGCTCTCCGGCGCCCTCGCCGACCCCATCGACGAGCCGGTCGCGGCCGACGACACCTGCATCATCATGTACACCTCGGGCACGACCGGCCGCCCCAAGGGCGCGATGCTCACCCACGGCAACCTCACCTGGAACGCGATCAACGTCCTCGTCGACACCGACCTGATCGCCGACGAACGCGCCCTGGTCTCCGCCCCGTTGTTCCACACGGCCGGCCTGAACATGCTCACCCTGCCGGTCCTCCTCAAGGGCGGCACCTGCGTCCTGGTCGAGGCCTTCGACCCGGACGCCACCTTCGACCTGGTCGAGCGGCAGCGGATCACCTTCATGTTCGGCGTGCCGACGATGTTCGACCAGATGGCCCGGCATCCGCGCTGGAAGGACGCCGACCTGTCCTCCCTGCGCATCCTCACCTGCGGCGGCTCCCCGGTGCCGTCGCCGCTGATCGCCGCCTACCAGGAGCGGGGCCTGACCTTCCTCCAGGGCTACGGCATGACGGAGGCGGCTCCCGGGACGCTCTTCCTGGACGCCGAACACGCGGCGAGCAAGGCCGGTTCGGCCGGGGTGCCGCACTTCTTCAGCGACGTACGGGTGGTACGGCCCGACCTGGCCCCCGTCGACATCGACGAGACCGGCGAGATCGTGGTCCGCGGACCGCACGTCATGCCCGGCTACTGGGGGCTGCCCGAGGAGACGGCCGCCTCCTTCGCGGACGGCTGGTTCCGCAGCGGGGACGCCGCCCGCGTCGACGAGGACGGCTACGTCTTCATCGTCGACCGCATCAAGGACATGATCATCTCCGGTGGCGAGAACATCTACCCCGCCGAGATCGAGGACCTCCTCCTCGCCCACCCGGACATCGTCGAATGCGCGGTCATCGGCGTGCCCGACGACAAGTGGGGCGAGGTGCCGCGCGCGGTCGTCGTGCCGCGCGAGGGTGTCTCGCCGGATCCCGACGAGGTACTGGCCTCGCTCGCCGGCCGGCTGGCCAAGTACAAGATCCCGAAGTCGGTGGTCGTCGCGGACGAACTCCCGCGCACCGCCTCCGGCAAGCTCCTCAAGTCCCGGGTGCGCAAGCGCTTCGGCACCCCCTCCTGACGTTCAACTCCCAGCTAAGGAAAGCCATATGGGCATCACCGTCAACGGCCTCGACGAACTCAAGAAGCTGGCCGGCAGCGACCTCGGCACGAGCGAGTGGATCGAGGTCACCCAGGAACGCATCAACACCTTCGCCGACGCGACCGGCGACCACCAGTGGATCCACGTGGACCCTCAGAAGGCCGCGGCCGGCCCCTTCGGCGCCCCCATCGCGCACGGATACCTCACCCTCTCCCTCTTCATCCCGCTGTTCACCGAGCTGCTGGACGTCCAGGGCGTGACCACGAAGGTCAACTACGGCCTGAACAAGGTGCGTTTCCCCGCGCCGGTGAAGGTGGGCTCGCGCATCCGGCTGGTGGCGAAGCTGACGGAGGTCGAGGACGTGCCGGGCGGTGTGCAGGTCGCCGTCGACGGGGCGATCGAGATCGAGGGCGGAGCCAAGCCGGCGGCGGTGCTGCAGAGCCTGTCGCGGTTCTACGCCTGAGGCGGGGCGCTGGTCGCCGGGTGGTTCGCCGAACCGACGCGACCGAGCCCGCGCCCGCCGGGCCCCCTGGCGGCCTCGCCGACTCGCGGGCTCAGTCGCCCTCCCGCACCGGGACCAGGTCGAGCAGCCGTTCCGCACACTCCCGGGCGAGCGGGGTGAGCCGGTCGTGGACCGTCCGGAACGTCTTCTCGGCCTCCTCCGCCGGCCAGTCGTCCGGCAGGTGCATGACCGGCAGGCGGGGGTCGCGGCGAATCACCCGGAGCCACTCGGTGGACAGCCGCAGCCGCAGCGCGAACGAAGCGAGAGCGGGATCCCCCCGCCCGGAGGCCGGGGAGACGTCGTCGGGGGTGGGCAACCGGGCCTCCCACGGCTGCCAGCGCCGCACGAACTCCTCGTAACGCGCCGCCAGTTCGGCCAGCTCCCAGGTCTCCTCGATCATCGCGCCGATGTCCATGCCGGCGTCGGCGTGTGCGCGGAAGACCTTCACATGGGCGGACAGGCCCAGCTCGTCGACCAGCGACGACACGTCGACCTCGCCGGGCGCGATCCACAGGCCGCTGAACAGCGGCCCGAAGCCGCTCCAGGTGAGCTGGGAGCGCAGGTCGTGCCGCTGCCGCTGCCACGACTCGGGCAGGGAGAAGCCGAGCAGGGTCCAGGTGCCGTCCCAGTGCCGGTTGACGGCGCCGGTCTGCCAGATGCGCCGGCCGCCGTCCCGCAGGACCGCCGCCGAGCGCTCGGTCAGGCCGAAGTACATGCGGCGGCCCTCGCGCTGCCGGCGCAGCAGACCGCGGTTCACCATACGGGTCAGCGTCGACCGTGTCGCCTGCTCACCGACGCCGGCGCGCGCGAACACGTCGATGACACTGCCCGAGTACACACAGACGTCCCGGCCGAGCACCTGGTCGCCCAGGAACGTCAGCATGAGGGACTGGGGCCGCAGCGACTCTTCCGTGGTCACGCGGCCCACGTTACCTCCCGCCGATCAGTCCGTGACCTGCTGGTACGAGTACACGGCCGTCGCCACCGCGCACACTCCGGGCGGGATCATCTCCACCCGCAGAGTGCCGCTGTTCGCGTCGTGATCGACGCCCTCCGCCTCGAACGCGCCCGTGCACACGCTGCGCTGCGGCAGCGCGAACAGGCTCCTCACCGAGCCGGTGACCGCCTGTCCGTCCAGCTTGTGGGGGAGATCGACCTGGAGCAGCGGCCGGATCTCGGGGAACAGCGTGCCGGTGGCGTCGTTGGAGGCGCACACCAGCCGGGTCTGAGTCACGAAGTCGCAGCCCTGGATGTCGCGCACCGGCTTGTCGAGCGTGATCTGCCCGGCCTCCGACAGGTCGCCTCCCGTGGGGGCAGTGGCGGGGTTGAGCAGGGGAGCGGGGAAGACCTGGAGTCTGTTCTGGTCGCCCCACTCGCCCGACACCAGCCACTGCCCGTCGGGCGAGACGGTGGCGAAGGAGTTGTTCAGCTTCTCGCCCGGGTTGAGCCGGTGGACGTACTCGTAGCGCTTCTTGGCGGGTGTGGTGACCGCGAACATCTTCGACGTGGCGGTGTCGGGACCCTGGTAGGCGTCGAAGACGTACCCGCCCGCGATGTCCGGGTCACCGATGTGGTTCCAGCCCTTGACGCGGAGGTCGAGGGGGATGGACGCCAGCCCGCGGTACAGCAGTGAGCCGTCCGCGCGACTGGCGAGTCCCTGGCCGCCGCCGAGGGTGTCGGTGTACGCCGTGCCGGTCTCCTTCCAGGACGGGGCACCGGCGGCCGACGCCGTGCCCACGCCCAGCGCGCACGCGCCTAATAAGCCTGCCAGGGCGACGAGTTGACGTTTCATCGTGACTCCTTCGTGGATACCCCGGCCTTCAGCCGGGGAGGAAACGAAGCTCCTGCGGAGCAGGGCAGGGAAAGGCGAATCGCCTCCAGGGCGATTCGGCGTCTGCGGCCACCGGCCGACAGCAGCTGCTTACACGGAATCTGATAGAATGTGAGGTATGACGCAGCAGGTCAAGCGGGCGTTCAAGTACCGCTTTTACCCCACGGATGGGCAGGCAGCTGAGCTGTCGCGCACGTTCGGCTGTGTCCGCCTCGTGTACAACAAGGCGCTGGAGGAGCGCACACGGGCCTGGTACGGCGAGCA